>CAYUOD010000271.1:0-2532 GCA_964446225.1 uncultured Acidimicrobiales bacterium
GGCACACGCGCCGAACAACTTCATGAACTGGGCGATGTTCTGGCGTGGTTGGCGAGCCTTGCGGCCCAACTTGACCTGAGTCTCGAAGAGGCCGTTCAGCGCTATGCCCACGGCTGCCCGAAATGCGGCCTCGCCAAGTGCGATTGCTAGAAGTTCGTCGCTGATTCAGCGACCGGGTGTAGTGCTGCAGGTACTCGCTGGACTTGGTGAGGCGTCACCTCATCGCTGTCAGCGCCATCAGGTTACGCATCACCCAATCCAACCCAGTTCGCTGTTAAAGCAACACACCACTAAAAAGAATCCCGAGAAAAATGCAATAATCCGCCGCTTGGCGACTCTGAACCATTACATGCAGCCCAAGGGCTGTGGTCGAAGGGGAAGAACATGACCAAGCGCATCATCATCGCAAGCATCATCACGGTAATCAGTCTCGGACTCAACATCGTCGTCCAGGCCTCCGTCGCGTCAGCGAGCACCCACTTGTTCAAGCCAATTGGAGTGACCCCGATCCAACTCACCACCACGACCATCCAACTCATCCAACCAACACCGATCTGCTGCCTGGTCGATCCGCTCACGCCACTGCCACCGGTCTTTGAGGCGCCCGGGCCTACCTTGCCGCCAGCTGCTACGACGACGACTGCGGCACCAACTACAACCACAGAACCGACGACCACGACAACGTCCGCTCCAACTACAACGACAACTACTCCACAAACAACTACGACAGCCGCCCCCACAACCACCACTACCTCAACACCCCCGCCAACCACCGCGGCCCCATCAACTCCCGCGCCGGCATCTACACCCGCTGCGAGCAGCCCAAGTCAACTGTCCAGCAGCGATCGTGAACCCAGCGACGCCCCAACTGGTTCCGAGGCGCCTGCCGAGACACCGCCAGCGCAATCTCAGTCCTCTATCACCCCCAGCGAGACCGAGCCCACGGGAGCACCAATCGACGAGGCCTCCGTTGAAGGTTCGGCCGCCCCGACCGTACGCTTCGAGCAGGTCGCAAACACCTCGGCCGAGCAGGCCAGTGGTGTTCGGATCGTCTTCTTGGGACTCGCACTCATCATGCTGCTGGGAGCTGGCGCACTCGTCAGAAGTGCCCGGTAGTCAGGCGCTACGATCGCCCCGCCGCTGGCGTCAACTCCACTCACCAGAAGCAGCGCAGAGCTAGGCTGCGGCAATGAGCGATCAGTCGGCGACGCACGGGGAAGAAACCGTCTCGGAAGACAACTGGAACCGCATCTGGGTACCGAGAGCGGCGCTCATTACCGTCACCGTGTTAGCAGTCGGGTTCGGCGTCCAGTGGATGTTCAAGGCAGCATCAGACCTCCTGCTCACCACGCTGCTCTCCATCTTCATCGCATTCGCTCTTCTGCCCGCCGTCGAGATTCTCAGTAAGCGGGGCTGGCGCAGAGGTCCAGCTACCGGCGTCGTCATGTTCTGTGGAGGACTCTTTGGCCTGGCCTTCACCGCGGCGCTTCTCAACGTGGCAGTAGGAGAGGTCATCAGACTCCTTGACCAACTCCCCAGCTATATCGAAACCACCGTTACATGGGTCAACGACACCTTTGGAGCTGACTACTCAGCAGACACGATCGTTGAGCAGGTCATTGCTGACGAGGACCGACTGCAGAGTCTTTCGGAAAATGCAGTGAGCGGAGTTCTCGGGCTCGCGGCAACCACACTCGGATTGTTGTTTCAGGCTCTCACGATCACACTGTTCGTGTTCTACATCCTGGCCGACCTGCCCCGACTCCGAGAGTCGATCCTCCGGCGCATGCCGCCCAGCAAGCAGGTCCACGTCGACACGGTCATCGGCATCACGATCGACAAGGTCGGCGGATACGTCTATTCGCGCAGTGTGCTCGCAGGTGCCTCGGCGGTGTTCCACTTCATAATCTTCCAGGCTCTCGGAATGCCATACGCAGTCGCGTTGGCGATGTGGGTGGGCCTGGTGTCACAGTTCATCCCGACGGTCGGCACCTACATTGCCGGTGCTTTTCCGGTCCTCATCGCCCTCGTCGAAGACCCCTCGGACGCCATACTCGTACTAATTGCCATCATCCTCTATCAGCAGGTCGAAAACTACGCCCTGTCACCAAAGATCACGGCGAACACGATGAACATTCATCCCGCGGTTGCATTTGGCAGTGTGCTGCTCGGTGGTGCCCTGCTCGGTGGGGTCGGCGCCCTCCTTGCGCTGCCTGCTGCTGCCTCGGTCACCGCGCTGGTCGAAACGTACAGTGACCACTACGAAGTCGTACGTTCAGGAAAAATCGAGGGTCAGGGAGAGTACGAAGACCGCATGCTCAAAAGGGCCGCCGAAAAAGGCAGCAAGACCAAACTGCTGCGCGAGCGGCTTCACAGCTTCAACCGCCACGCCAAGGATGCATAGCCGGAGCAGTCTGCTGTGAGCAGCAAGGCCCGCACCGTCGCGTCGCGGATTCTGCTGGCACTCGGTGCTGTGCTCGTTGGCGCTTCGCTGCTGCTCTCGTACGCGGCCCAGAATCTCCTGGAGCAGGA
>CAYUOD010000271.1:2632-4435 GCA_964446225.1 uncultured Acidimicrobiales bacterium
GAACTTGCCGAACTGATACCACAAGGACTCTCGGACGCCTCGATAACACTGGTGAACAGCGAAGTCAGGCTTGAGACGCTTCGTTTAGCCGACAACCTCAAGACGCTCGCGGTCGGACTTCCACTTCTGGCATTCGTGCTCTTCGCCCTGGCAATCGCGGTCGCTGCGGACAAGCGTGACGCCCTGCTAAGTCTCACGGCCGCGGTGGCCTTCGCCGCCATCGTGCTTCTTGCAGCAGAGCAGGTTCTTCGTCAACTCATCGTCGAAAGTCTCGCAACTCCGGAAGCTCGCGACATCGGTGGTGCGATCTGGCGTGAGTTTCTCGGCGGCTTCAGTACATGGGTGTGGGCACTGTTGGGCGTCAGTCTCGTCGCAGCCGCACTCGTATCGTCCCTCCTCAGCGGCTCTGACGTCATGCAGGTCGTCAAGAAGATGGGGCAGGCAGTACTGAAAGCTCCCGACACACTGACGGGATCTGTAGCGCGGCCCATCGGCGCAATATTGGTGGGACTCATACTCCTCTTCGAACCAGAAGCCTTCCTGCGCTTCGCGACAATCGTCATCGGGGCGACGCTGCTCGTGGAAGGCGCAAGCGAGCTTCTTGCAAAGACCCCACTTCCTGCCTACCTTGAGGAATCAGCCCAACGCCAGTCGCAGCTTGAGCGGCCCACGGCCCGACGCGCCGTGATGTGGCTCGGTCTCGGCCTTGTCGGGGTCATCGTGGCTGGCTCTGTGGCAGCAACTATGGTTGCCAGCAATCGAGCCGCGGCCGCCGAAACCAGCGGCTGCAACGGATTCGACCCGCTTTGCGAGCGCAGGCTCGATGAAGTTGTGTTCGCCGCGACACACAACTCAATGTCGGCAGCAACTGAGGGTTTCATTCCCCCAAACCACGCGAAGGACATGGCCAGTCAACTGCGTCAGGGCTACCGGGCGCTGCTCATCGATACCTGGAACGGCTTTGACCAGGGTTCATATGTGTACACAGCAGATAATGTCAATGGTCCATCGCCTGAAGACCAGGCTGAGCGACTCGGCGAAGAAGCGGTGGCCGCCGCGGAGCGCCTGCGCAGTAAGGCACCAAATCGAGAAAACGAACAGGTGTATCTCTGTCACGAACTGTGCGAGGTCGGAGCCATTCCGTTCGAACCAGCCCTGGTTGAGCTGGGGGTGTGGCTCAAGCAGAATCCGCGTGAGGTCCTCATACTCTTCATCCAGGACCAGATCAGCCCCGCGGATACAGAGGCGGTGTTCGAGCGGGCGGGACTTGTGGACAACATCCGGCAGTTGGATCTGGACTCCCCGCTGCCAACGCTGATCGAACTGATCGAGTCAGACCAGCGTCTGATCGTACTGGCAGAAAACAACGCTGAAGGCGTGGACTGGTACCTCGACGGGTTCTCGTTCTTTCAGGAAACGCCATTCGGTTTCAAGAGCCTGGAGGAGTTCTCATGCGCACCCAACCGGGGCAACACCGACAGCCCGCTCTTCCTGGTAAACCATTCCTTTGAGCTGCCTCTCAACTCGAACAACTACATCAACAATCGAGACGTACTCCTGCCCCGGCTGGAACAGTGTCAGGAGGAACGCGGTCTTCTCCCGAACCTCGTGGCTGTTGACTTCGGCGAAGCTGGCGATGTCATAGAAGTGGTGAACGAGCTCAACGGCGTCGGCTAGGAGCCACTTCTCAACGCAACTCGAGCAGGGCCTCAGCGATCTGCACCGTATTGAGTGCGGCGCCCTTGCGGAGATTGTCGCCCGACAAGAAGATCGCCAGACCGTGCTCGACCGTCTCGTCTGCCC
>CAYUOD010000272.1:0-4422 GCA_964446225.1 uncultured Acidimicrobiales bacterium
GAAAGCACCAAGCTTGCCGCCCTTGTCAGAAAGGCGTCTTTCCAGCTCTCGCCACAAGACATTGGGGTTATTGAACGCCACCCTTGCACGGTACCGAACATTTGTTCGATCCGCCAGCAGGTGCCAACAGAAGATCTAGAGCGCAGATTCCTTGATGTCGAATCTTTTGCGCAAAGAGTCACCAAGCACGTTGATTGATAGCACGGTGATAATCAGGAACATCGACGGGAAGAAGACCTGGTGTGTTACCTGAGTCAGATCCTGACGCCCCTCGTTGATCATGGCGCCCCATGAAGGGGTCGGAGGCTGCACACTCAAACCCAGGAACGCCAGCGCCCCTTCTACAACAATCACCACGCCAGCGGCCACCATCGCATAGGCCAAAAGTGATGGCAACACATTCGGAATTATCTCCTTAAAGAGCACCCGAGAACGCTTTGCGCCAGCCGTTTGTGCCGCGGTCACGAACTCCCTCTGAGAGATCGCAAGTGTATTGGCCCGAGCCACACGCGCATAAAAAGGAATCGATATGAAACCGATCGCCAACGCGATCGTCGAAAGTCCATAACCGCTACCGATGAGGGTAATCAGGCCCAGCAGCAGCACGATCGCAGGGAATGCCAAGATCATGTCGATGATCGTCATGATCCCCGTCTCAACTCCGCCACGAACGTAACCAGCGAAGACGCCGAGGAAGCCGCCGACAAGCATGCCAAACAGCACCGAGGTGGCCGCAACAATAAGCGACACGTATGACGCGTCGACTGAGCGACTAAACACGTCGCGGCTCAAGCCGTCAGTGCCCATCCAGTGCTCGACGGACGGTGGTGCAAGGGCACCGTCGAAGTCCAGGATAAAACCACTCGGCACCGGGTCCTGGTAAAAGGGCAGACTCTCACCGAAGATCTTGCCCAGAATCATGTACCCCAGGAGGACAATGAGCCACGTCGAAGCAATCAGCGCGGGCCAGGCTGGTAGGCGCGACTTTCTCTTCTTCGCCGGCAGATGATCGTCTTGTTGGAGGTCCTCAAGAACTCGCTCGATCTGTTGAGGAGCGATAATTTCGGTCATCCGGCAACCTTTGCGTCACGAATTCGCGGATCCACGACGAGATAGACGAGGTCGATGAAGAAGCTCATAAACACGTAGATCACAGATAAGAAAAGCACGATCCCCTGGGTCAGAAGAAGGTCTCGC
This sequence comes from uncultured Acidimicrobiales bacterium, assembly GCA_964446225.1. Lineage (GTDB taxonomy): Bacteria > Actinomycetota > Acidimicrobiia > Acidimicrobiales > Poriferisodalaceae > CAYUOD01. Next base: position 1,198 of record CAYUOD010000272.1, read on the forward strand.
TCGAACACGGACAGCAACAACATGCGTCCAAGACCGGGCAGCGCGAAGAGTTGTTCGATAACAACGGTGCCCCCGAGCAGGGCCCCGGCGTTCAGACCTATCACGGTGATGAGCGATAGCGATGCCGGCCTGAGCGCATGGCGGAACAGCACGCGCCGGTCCGACAGCCCCTTGGCTCTTGCCACCTCAACGAAGTCGTTCTGCAGTGTCGTGATCATGTCAGTGCGCAGAACGCGCACGTAGACGCCAATCTCGACAAGCGCCAGTGAGATCGCCGGTAGTGCGACGCTCTTCATATTTCCAACAAAGTCGTCAGTAAGGCGCGTCCAGCTCGCCACGGGTAACCAGCCGAGTTTGACTCCTATGAAATAGCTGAGCGCTGTGCCGATGATGAACGAAGGAGTAGACAACAACAAGATTGTCATGCCGGTGATACCGACATCAGTCAGCCGCCCCGCCCGATACGCAGCCAAGACACCCAGCGGCACCGAGACGACGATCGCCAGAAGCAGAGCCACGAGCGCCAACTCAAGGGTGACAGGAATGCGCTGGAGCATCAGCGTAGAAACCTGTTCGTCCTTAAGGTAAGAACGCCCCAGGTCACCCTGAAGCGCGTTGCCGAGCCAGTTCACGTAACGCACGGGGACTGAGTCGTTGAGGCCAAGATCCTCCTTGACCTCCTCGTACTGCTCAACTGAGGCAACATTGCCTCCGAGCGCCACGAGAACGGGATCTCCCGGAAACGCGCTGACCATGAAGAAGGTGAGAAAGGATACGACCCATAGGGTCAACAGGAGCCTGAGCACCCGGTGCATCACTACTCGTCTCATGTATCCGATCTTTTCTTCTGGTCAGCGCGTTCCGGTGAAATCACTGCTTATTCGGTTTCAATCCACACTTCCTGGTAGCGGCCCTCCGCGTTGGGATGACCGCGACCGACATCTCCGTCTGGGGTGTGCCAGCCATTGACGTTCTTCACGTTCTTGAGTGTCGCAAGTGCAGTCGCCGTGTAACCGGTGTACACCAGTGGCATCTCGTCAGCCATCTGCAGGCTGAAGGCTGCGTAAGCGGCCTGACGCTCTTCCAGCACGAGTGTGCTCTGTCCTGCTACAAGCAGACCAAAGGCCTCTGGGATGAACAAGTTCGTGAAGTTCAGTGGTGAGAGATCCGGAGGAGCAGCGCCAGGGGCAACCGAGATGCTTGGATCGGTGTCATCACCTGAACGCCAGCAGGAAACACCAAACTCACCCAGGAAGTCTGGCGGTGCGCCGACGACTCGCCCGATATGTGTTGCCTGGTCGAACTGAACCAGTTCGACGTTCGCAAGTCCGGTGGCTTCCCATGACTGCTTATAAGCCTGAGAAAGCTTGATCAAGCTTGGGTCCGGAGGACAAGCAAACTCGACATCAATGGACTCGCCAACTGCCTTACCGTCAGACCGCTCTGGGTCGTTCACGTATTCGCTGAGCGTAGCCACTGAAGCTTCTGGATCGAAGTTCGGGTACGCGTCGGCTGCTTCTTGTGAGTACCAGGGGCTGTCGGGACTGAACAGCTGTGTCGCTGGATCAGAGATCCCGGTGCCGCCGAGTGCATCAATGAAGGCTGGCTGGTTAATCGCGAAGGCAAGGCCCTTGCGCACACGCTTGTCGTCGTATGGCGGTACTGAGGTGTTGAATATCGCACCGCCGGAGTTGGAGCCCTGGAATTCGAACATGTCCAGGGTGTCCGAAGACTCACGTGCGTCACGAATCGTCGACTGACGCAGTGTCTGCATCACGTCAATGTCGCCTGCGAGAATCGCATTCAGACGAGTGGTCTCATCCGGAATTGGCTTGAGAATCAGCTGGTCCAAGTAGGGCAGCTGGGTGCCATCGGGGTCTGAGAGCCAGTAGTTCGGGTTGCGTTCAAGCACAACCTGGTTGTCACGGTCCCAGGAAACAAACTGGAATGCTCCAGTACCCATTGGGTTGGATGCGGCGCCGTCGAGGTCAGCAGCTGCTGCTGCTGGTTCGAACACGCGACCGGTCACAGAGGTCAGAACGTCCGGGAATCCGGAGTTACCCTGGCCGAGCGTGTACACAGCGGTGAACTCATCTGCGGCCTCAACGGACAGGATTTGAGCAGCTGCGATCTGCGAGCCACTGGCTGCGCCAGTCTGCTGAATCGCGAACATGTCAACGAGGGTCTGGGCGTTGAACGGAGTTCCGTCCCAGAAGGTCACGTCCTCACGCAGCTCAACGGTCCATACGGTCAACGTCTCATCGGGTGTGATCGAGAGGCCCAGCCATGGGGCAATCTCGAGATCCTCATTCTTCTCAAAGAGTCGATCGAACATGGCAAGGTGCACATTCAGACAAGGAGAGCTGCAGGTGTCCTCCCATGGCCTCATGCCAACAGGGTCAGCTTCGATACCAACGGTAAGAATTCCGCCGATAACCGGGCCTTCCTCAGGTGGAGGAGGTGGAGCTGGCGTAGTGGTCAGCGTTGTTTCGCCGCCACCCTCCGCCTCGGTCGTAGTTGCTGCAGGCGCCTCGGTCGTTTCAGAGCCTTCATCGGCGGCATCGCCGTCTCCGCTATCGCCGCAGGCCGCAGCAAATAGTCCGAACGCCATCAACAGCGCTAACAGACGCAGCGCTTTGGATGGTTTACGCATCTTTCCCCCTAGTCGTGAGTCGTCCCTACAGTGTGACCTTGGTCACCTCTGAGACGTTGGCAGCACGCTAAATGCGAAAGTAGCTGGCTGTCAATTCACGCACACCAAATGGAATGTGCCTGTAACTAGGCAAGACGCAGATGACGCTCGGGAAGGTGCAGAACTGTTGGCCAAATGCCACCAGCCATCTGCTCTCCGTCCTCTGAGAGCCAACGCAGAAGATCTTCAGGTGACAGGGATCTGGTCAACAAGAAGCCCTGTATCTGATCACAGCCAAGCTCACCCACGAGGCCCAGACAGCGCTGACTCTCGACTCCCTCAGCCGTCACCTCGACGCCCAGGTGGTGCCCCAGGTCGACAATGGCACGCACGATGAGTTGATCCCGCTCGCGCAGCGGAAGGTCCATGATGAAGGACTTGTCGATCTTGATCTCGTCGACGGGAAGATGACGCAGATAGCCCATCGACGAGTAGCCCGTTCCGAAGTCGTCAAGCGCGATGCGGATACCCATCGCGCGCAGATCTTCGAGCACTTCGAGCGCATCGGCATTCACCGGCAGCAGGATCGTTTC
>CAYUOD010000273.1:0-4420 GCA_964446225.1 uncultured Acidimicrobiales bacterium
GCTAGCGTGAAAGACGATGACGCGAATATCCCTGTGTATTACCTGCATGATCGACGGATTTGCTCCAGAAGTTGGGGCAGCCGTCGTGCAATTGCTCCGCCGCGAGGGCTGCGAAGTGAGCGTCCCGTTAGGCCAGACCTGCTGTGGCCAACCCGCGTGGAACTCCGGTTTCATCGAAGATGCAGCCAAAGTCGCAGCCACAACCCTCGACGCGCTGAGCTCTGACGACGCTGAGGCCGTGGTTGTCCCAGCCGGCTCCTGCGCGACGATGATGAAGAAGTTCTGGCCAGAACTCTTCGAACTCGTAGGAGATGAAGAGCGCGCCCGCAAGGCCTCGGAACTGGCCGAGCGAACCTTCGAGTTCAGCGAATTCCTGGCAGCACGCAGGCCAGACAACTCGGCGAACCAGTCACAGGCAGAATCAGAAACCTCAGTCGCCTACCACCACTCCTGTCACATGCTCAGGGAACTGGACATCCGCACAGCGCCAGTGTCACTGCTCGAGGATGCAGGTGTTTCCATCACAGACTGGGAAGACGCTGAGCGTTGCTGCGGATTCGGGGGGCTCTTCAGCTTCAAACTGCCCGAAGTTTCTGAAGCAATGGCGGACGAGAAGTTGGCCAGCTTCAGCGCGGGTGAAACCACCACGCTCGTCGGCTGCGACACGAGTTGTCTGCTCCACCTGCGCGCTCGCGCAGAACACGAGGGCGTACCCATCCAGGTACGCCACCTTGCAGAGGTACTCCTCAGCGAACAAGCAGCAGACAAGCCGGAGGCGACCCCGTGAGTGGACCACACAAGCTCTCCACGACGACGCTGCGTAATCGCACTGCGGTGGCGCTCGCGGATCCCACGCTGCGCCCCAAGCTTCGTCGTGCGCTGAAGCACTTTGATGAAGGGCGCATGAGAGCGCTCACGCATATAGAACAGCCAACCGAGCTCCGCCAGGCAGCACGAGCCATGCGGGCTGACATCATCGGGCGTCTGCCGGAAGTCCTCGGGAAGCTCGCCGACAATGTCATCGCGCAGGGCGGCAACGTCCACTGGGCAGACGATGCGACTGACGCGAACAGCTACATCGCTGAGATAGCACGCCGCAGAGGAGCCAAGCTCGTCGCCAAGTCCAAGTCGATGGCCACTGAGGAGACCGAACTCAACGCGGCGCTCTCAGCGGTGGGCGCGGAGCCCATCGAAACCGACCTGGGCGAATGGCTCGTGCAGCTCGACAACAAGGCGCCAAGCCACATCATCGCGCCTGCGGTGCACATGGACCGGCATGAGATCAAACAGCTCATGAAGGATACCCAGGGCGCAGACGACGACCTGCAAACGACGCCACCGGCCCTTGTCTCGTTTGCCCGCCAGCGACTGCGAGAGCAGTTCCTGAACGCTGACATCGGTATCACGGGCTGCAATCTCGCGGTAGCGGACACCGGCTCTGTCATCCTCGTGATGAACGAAGGCAACGGACGTATGGTGACGTCACTGCCGAAGGTACACATCGTGCTCATGGGCATGGAGCGTGTGGTTGAGAACTGGGCGCAGGCCGACCTCATCCTGAACCTGCTCGCCCGCTCGGCAACAGGCCAGGACCTGAGTTCGTACACCAACATCATCACTGGTCCAGGCTCCAAAGCCGAAAGCGACGGCGCCGACGAGTTCCACCTCGTCATCATGGATAACGGGCGCAGTGACATTCTCGGCACGAAGTATGCCGAAATGCTCAACTGCATCCGCTGCGGGGCCTGCCTCAACGTCTGCCCGGTCTATCGCCAGGTTGGAGGCCACGCGTACGGCTGGGTGTACCCCGGCCCCATGGGTGCGGTACTCACTCCCCTGCTGCAGTCTGAGGAGCCACACGCAGGCGAACTCGCGAACGCCTCGACCCTGTGTGGTGCTTGCATGCAGGCCTGTCCCGTAGAGATACCGCTCCAGGATCTGCTCCTGTCGCTGCGCCAGGACAAAGCGGCCGCAGCGTCCCGTCCGGAGAAACTGGCCTGGCAGGCCTGGTCAAGAACATGGAGCAACCGTCGAACTTACGAAGCGAGCATGAGAGCAAGCAGTATCGGCTCGAAGGTTACGGGCAGCGGCGCACGAGTACCCGGACTCAAACGCTGGGCCCAAGGCCGCACTCTCCTTGAGCCAGCGGCCAAAACCTTCCGGCAACGCTGGGCTGACGGCGATGTCTGAGCAGCCAGCGCGCGGCACCGAGTCCGGCGGTCGAGAAAACTTCCTGAGCCGACTGGAGTCTCGACTCGAACAACCAGCTGAGCCTCACGCTCACGCAGCTCATCCCGCGCCACTTCCCAACGCCAGCGTGCCCCACATCGCCTATGTCTTCCAGACCGACAACCTCATCGACGAGTTCGTTCTGCAAGCCAAGAAAGTCGGAGCCAGCGTGTACCAGACCGACGAGGCCACATTGCCTGGGCAGATTCTGGCTGACCTCGTCGCGTCTCACAACATCAGCACGGTCGTCTTCAGCGACCACAGCGACCTGGCGCCCGTCCGTGTGCTCGCCGAAGGGCTTGGCCTTGAGGTTCTCTCCAACGTGCCAGCGGAATCGGTGCATGCGGACCTGGCAATCACCATTGCTGACGCAGCTATTGCCGGGACAGGGTCGATCGTGCAGGACTCCGCAGCCGCAGGCAGTCGCTCAGTCAGCCTGCTGTGTCAGTACCATCTGGCACTCGTGCCCACAGTCAGCATCGTGGCCACCCCGGCTGACGTCCTGCGACAGCGCAAATCCGCGGCAGACATGCCGCCCAACCTCGTCATCATCACCGGCCCCAGCCGCACCGGCGATATCGAGCAGATCCTGACCATAGGCGCGCACGGTCCCCTCGAGTTGCACCTCGTGCTCATCGACGCCGGAGCGTCGGCCGAGAGCGTCAACACCTAGTTCCCGGTTAGACCGCGGTTGAGCGTCGGCCCCGGGCTTGTCTTCCGCGGGAGACTTTTTGGCGGGCTTCGAGACCCAATCCAATGTCGCAGCCCCGCTGACCGAACTTGAGGATCAGATGACGTTGTTCGCGGCGCGGCGCGTCCGCGACCGCGGCCTGGTTGGGGTGGCTGGCGATCTTTAATCGCCGAGCAGGGCATGAGTCGTGGGGCTGCCGCAGTACGGCTCATTGGTTGAACTGGAAATGTGCGATGTCATATTCGACAGCCCACGAGCATGTGTGCGTCGCGCGAGCCCTCGAAACCATCCCCGCGACTCTCGCAGCATTTGGCGACGGCTGCGCAGATCGAAGCGATCTGTGCTGGCTACCGCCAGGCCAAACTCAGTGCTGGTTGTTCAGAACAAGAACAGGCCACTGCGGCTCATTGGTCTCGGCGAGTGACACGCCGGGATAACCATGACGGCCCGGGAGGTGATCGCGGAGCGTCACGGGATCGCCGCGGTCAGAGCAGACGCTTTCGTGAACCTGCTCACCAACCTCGTGCTCGTCTGCAACTTCCATCACCACCTGCTCCACGAATACGGCTGGAACGTTGAGTCCAACCCGGCAGGCGGGCACAGCTGGATCACCACCACGCTCATCCACAACGAAGCCATCACCAGAACACGCCGAACACGATGACTGCCAGCGCCGATCCATGCTCCTAACGCAGTGGATGTGCCACCCCAAGTTCCCGTCCCGCGCCGCGGAAACTAGTTGTCTACGTCGCTGAGTACCTCACGGGTGTAGCGCACCACGGCCTCAATCTCAGCCTCGGTGAACCTGTCAACGAAAGGCGGCATGGCGCCGCGTCCTTCGCTGACGACCGCGATCTGATCTTCGATATCGGGATACAGCGTGACGACACCACCAGCATTCAGTGGCGGTGCCCGCCGCGTGCCTTGACCCGACGCGCCATGGCAGTTGGCACAGCTCGACGAGTAGATGTCGCGGCCAGCCACGAGCACAGGGTCAGCAACTCCGTCGGAGCCCACCGGTACCTCGGGAGAACTGGCACCAGAACACGCCGCTACGACAAGAAGTGAGGTGAGCACGAGAGCCGCTAGACGAACCATGGACAAAACGATAGCGAGTCTTCTACAGCTCCCGGACCGGCCGAACCCACTGCTCATCAGCGCCGCGCTGACGCACAACTTTGGCGGGTACGCCTGCAGCAACGCAGTAGTCGGGGACCTTGCCGCGCACCACAGATCCGGCCGCGACCACGACATGACGACCAATGTCGGCACCGGGAAGAATGATGCTCCCCGTGCCGATCCATGAGCCAGCACCGATGCGCACCGGTTGCTCGTTGGGCCATTGTCTCCCGATCGGCTCAGACACATCCTCATAGGTGTGGTTCTGGTCGGTGACGTAGACATTCGGACCGAAAAACACATCATCCTCGATCGTGATCTGGAAATGCGCGACGATCGAACTTGAACGACCAATGAGACAGCCGTCGCCGATGACCAGCG
>CAYUOD010000274.1:0-4414 GCA_964446225.1 uncultured Acidimicrobiales bacterium
CCGAAACCTTCAGAGCTGATGCGGAGGCGGCAGCGGACGCGACTCGTGTGGATTCGTCGCGCTGGGGCAGACCTGCCAGCGCTGAACCGGCGTCGTTGTCGATACTGCAGGCAGCCGTCATCGACGGGTGGGAAGTCATGATCAGTTATGCCAAGCCAGGCACCGCGGCCAGCACTCGTACTGTTGGACCGTTGGGACTAGTGGTCAAGCGGGGCACCTGGTATCTCCTGGGCAGCACAGACAAGGGGCTGAGGACATTCCGCGTGGATCGTGTTCAATCTGCAGAACCCACAGGACGAGCCGTTGTACGCCCGACAGATTTCGATCTCGATGCGGCCTGGGGTCAGATCCAGGGAGAAGTGGCGGAGAGGTTCGGTTCATTGGCTGTGCAACTTCTCGCCGACCCGGAGTGGGTGCGCTACTTGTGGGTGAGCTTCCCTCGTGGCCTGCAAGTTGTGGGAACTACTCCGAGCGGGCGCATTGAGATTGAGGTGAACCTCAGCTCAGTGGCTGAAGCTGCTGGTCGATTGGGTGGCTTTGGGGCGGCCATCACTGTTGTGCATCCACCGGAGCTCATTGTTGAACTCCGCCGGATAGGCGAGGAGTTGGTCGCTCAGTACGCCTCAGGGGGAACTCCGGGTATTCCCTGATGTGTTCTGTGTCTGGACATGAGAAAATGGTCCACAATGACTGAGAGTTCCCAACCGCGCTGGCAGGTGCCCGTGCTGGCAAGACAGGGTCGGCTCGTTGCCGGAGTCGCCCGTGGCATTGCGGACGAGTTGGGGATCGATCCCATCATTGTGCGACTGAGTTTTGTGGTGCTGACAGCTGCAGGGGGATGGGGAGCGATTCTCTATGGCGTGTGCTGGGTGGTGTTCGCGCTGCATGCGGTTCGTCATCAGGGTCCACGCAGTGACAGCCTGCCCAAGGGTCGCAACGAGACCGAGCGCACTCTCGCAGTTGTTCTGTTGGTGGCGGGCGTACTGCTTGTCATTAAGGACCTTGGCCTTGGCTTTAGTGATGCTGTGGTCTGGCCGGTCGTACTTCTGGCCGGAGGCGCACTGCTTGCGTGGCGTCGCACAGTGATTGACGTGGCTGAGAACATTCGGAGTCGGACCTGGCAGATCGTGCTCGGCGGACTCCTGATGCTCGCCAGCTTGGTGTTGATCATTCAGCTCAACCTCTCGCTGAATCTGGATCTTCAGGCAACCCTTGGAACCTTCGCGATTCTCGGTCTCCTGACTCTTGGTGGTGTGCTGCTGTTTGGGCCTCTTGGATACCGCCTGTGGCGCGAGCTCATGGCTGAACGCCGTCTACGCATTCGCTCTGAGGAGAAGGCTGACATGGCTGCACACCTCCACGATTCGGTCCTGCAGACTCTCACGCTCATGCAGAACTCCTCCGACGATCAGCAGAGGGTCGCGGCGCTCGCAAGGCAACAGGAGCGCGAACTTCGGGAATGGCTCTACGGTGAGGAAGCGCCGACCAGTGGACGAACTCTACGCGCCGAACTCAATCGTGCCGCTGCCGATATCGAACAACTTCATGGTGTCCCCATTGAGGTTGTCGTGGTTGGCGACGCCGAATTGGATCGCAACCTTGATGCGTTGCTCGGCGCGGCCAGAGAGGCAATGACGAACGCGGTGCGCCACAGCGGCGCCGCTGTGGTCGATGTCTACGCTGAGCTGCGAGCTGGTGAACTCGAATTGTTTGTGCGTGACCGGGGCCATGGTTTTGAGAGCACCAAGATCCCCGACGACAGACGGGGCATAGCGCAGTCCATCGTCGCCAGAATGCAACGTGCCGGCGGAGAGGCGACAATTACTTCGAAGCCAGGAGAAGGCACCGAGATCGAATTGCGCTTGAACGTGACTTCCGCGCAGTCTGAGAAGGGGTCTGAACAGTGATTCGCGTAGTCCTCGTAGACGATCATGAACTCGTGAGATCAGGTGTGCGTAGCGCCGTCGCGAACGACGTTGAAGTTGTGGGCGAGGCCTACGATGTCGAGTCTGCGGTGGCGGTCATCGTCGAGCAGACGCCCGACGTGGTGTTGCTTGACGTGCATCTGCCCGGTGGGAACGGCCCCGCGGTGATCGAGGCGGTGCAGGCAGCCGACGTTGAAACTCAGTTCCTGGCTTTGTCTGTCTCGGATGCTGCCGAGGACGTGGTGTCGGTGATTCGCGCAGGTGCCCGCGGGTACGTTACGAAGGCCATATCTGGAGAGGATTTGGTTGCCGCGATCACACGTGTGAACGATGGTGACGCGGTATTCTCACCCCGTCTTGCCGGCTTTGTGCTTGATGCGTTCTCGGGCGATCTACTGGCACCTGTTGATCCGGAGTTGGATCAGCTCACAAAGCGCGAGAAAGAGGTGTTGCAACTTCTGGCCCGGGGTTACGCATATAAGGAAATTGCTCGGCGTCTCACCATCTCGATCAAGACGGTTGAGTCGCACGCGTCGGCGGTGCTCAGAAAGCTTCAACTCTCCAGTCGTCACGAGATCACGAACTGGGCAGCGAGACGCCGACTGCTCTAGCCAGGATTGCCAGGGCTCACGAACTGCCCTGTGGTCAGCGCGGTCCGTTCCGGGTTCGGGACTAGCCGTGAGATGTGATGCAGCCAGAAGCGCATTACAAAACCGAGTGATCCAGCGACGAATAACGTGGCAAATCCGAAGGTTCCGCCAAACAAGATACCCAATGTGAGGGCGCCGAACTCGAGGACCGTCCGAACCAGAGTCGGACTCACACCCTTGTCCTGTCCTGCGGCCATGAGCAACTCAAAGGCGCCGCCCGTTTCGGTGGAGTGCACCACGATTGCGACCCCGAAGGCGAACAATATGACTGCTGCGGGTACCGCCAGCACACGTAGAGCCGGTGACTGAATGTCGTCCATGGCGGGCACTGCGAGGCTTATGGCGATGCTCACAGAAACCATGAAGCCGAGACTCACGAGCGACGGTGGCCGACCCAGCAGCCAAGCCACAGCAAAGAACGCGGAGCTGACAATGAGCGTGGACAAGCCCAGGCCGGCTCCCGTTCTCGTGGACACAGCAGAATTCAGCACGTCGTAGGGAGCCAGACCAAGTCGTGCGTGCACAAGCAGAGAGCACGCTAAGGCGATGGTGCCTGACCCCACGATGACGAGCAGTACCTGGCGTACTGGTCCTGCTGCGTGGGGAGGAAGTTCTCGTTGAGCTGTAGCGAGCAGTCCCTGACGACTAATAGCCGCCCCGTGTGGCTTCATCAGTCACCTTCCAGAAGTTCTCGACACTTTGTGTGTCGTCCAGGACGGCTGGCTCATCAGCACTATCGCAAGAACTCATGGGGTCCAAGGTCACAAACTTGCTCCTCAGCAGGGCTGTTGGGGCCGCTTGTTCAAGCCGCGGTGACTGCTAGGGATTCTGGGCTCCGCTGGTCGCAGCAATCGGTGCCTGCCTGCTCGCGGGGATCAGGTGCTCGGTGTGCGCCAACCAGAAGCGGAGGACCGGACCCAGCGAGACGGCGATGACAACGGTGGCAACGCCAAAGCTACCGCCAGCCAGAATGCCGAGGGCGAGGGTCCCCAGTTCAAGGAACGTGCGAACAAGCGGTGGGCTCATGCCACGGTCCTCACCTGCAGCCATGAGCAACTCAAACGCGCCACCTGACTCGGTTGACTGCACGACTACGGCAATGCCAAGCCCGAAGAGAGCGATTGCTGCTGGTACGGCGACTGCTCGAAGCACAATCGGCTGGATGTCGCCGATGGCCGGGATAGTGACGCTGAGTGCAGCACTCACCGCCACCATGAAGCCCAGACTCACCAATGACGGCGGTCGGCCGAGTAGCCATGCGATCGTGAAGAATGTTGAGGTTACGGCGAGGGCTGCCAAGCTCATCGTGAGCCCGGTCTGGGCTGAAACCGCGGATATGAGCACGTCGTAGGGAGCGAGTCCTGCGCCAGCGTGCACCAGAAGTGAGACAGCCACTGCAATCGAAATTGAGCCGAAGATGACCAATGTGACCTGGCGCATCGGTGCAAGTGCATGGGGCGGCAGGCTCCGTTGCGCAGTGGCAAGTAGTCCGTGTCGGCTGATGGCTGATATGCGGTTTTTCATTGTTCACCTCCGGTAATGGTGCGAGGAGTTCTCGATCGTCAGTGTGGACCATGGCAAGGCCAAAGTCGCACGGTTTTGGGGGTCGTATGTCACAATGCTGACACGCGCCTGCTGGCTCAGGCGCCGCCAGCGCCCTTTAGGGCCAAACATCACAATTCTTGGCAACTGGTAGCCATTCTCAGCTGCTGTGAGTAGTCTCGAAAATACAGAAGTGAAGTGTTGCTTTTGGCAGCACATCCGGTGGTAGCGGAGGTGAGTAATGCCGAGTGACCAATGGACATTCGTTTCCCAGGACGACTCGCTTGAGCCTTTGGG
>CAYUOD010000275.1:0-4410 GCA_964446225.1 uncultured Acidimicrobiales bacterium
ACTTTTCGACCCGCTACAGCACCGGACCGGGGCGTCTGTACGCAGCGGTCATCGCAGCGGCTCTCCTCGGAGTATTCGTGTTTATGCTCACATCATTAGCGGAACGAGTTGCCCTTAAGGGGCGTCAAGGGGGTGTCGGGTGAGTGACCCGGCTGTATCGATCCGATCGATATCTAAGACTTTCAACGTCGGTTCGTCCGATGAACTACAAGCGCTTGTCGACATTGACCTTGAGGTCTCCCGTGGCGAGTTCCTGTCGCTCATCGGTCCATCTGGTTGCGGCAAGTCGACTCTGCTGCGACTTATTGCCGACCTTTTGACGCCGACGAACGGCGAGGTCGTCGTCATGGGCAAGAGTGCTGAGCGGGCACGGGTGGAACAGGACTACGGCATGGCGTTTCAGAGCGCCAGCTTGTTCGAGTGGCGGAAGGTCTCGGCGAACATCGAACTACCACTCGAGCTGATGGGCTGGTCCAAGAAGGACCGGCAGGCGCGCTCAGCTGAGATGCTTGAGCTCGTGAAGCTGCCCGATTTCGGGGAGCACTATCCCTGGCAACTTTCTGGCGGCATGCAGCAACGTGTCGCTATCGCGAGAGCCCTTTCGTTCAAGCCCGAACTGCTGCTGATGGACGAACCCTTTGGTGCCCTGGACGAGATGACCAGAGAGCACATGCAGAACGAACTGCTTGCAATAACGGCTGAGCTCGGCACCACGGTCGTCTTTGTCACCCACTCGATCTCTGAGGCGGCATTTCTGTCTGACCGGGTTGTGGTGCTGTCGCCGCGTCCCGGGCGCATCCACACGATCGTCGAGGTGCCCATGACTGATCGCTCGGATGACACCCGTGAAGACCCCGAGTTTTTTGATAAGGCCACCGAAATTCGCGAGGCTCTGCGCTCTGTGGCCGGGGCTGACAACTCATGAGCTTGCGCTCCCGCATTGACCCGTTTCTGCCTGCAGTCATCGTAGGCGTGGTGTTCTTTACTGTTTGGGAGCTGTCTGTTCGGATCTTTGACATCAAAGAGTTCCTGCTGCCGAAGCCGTCCTCAATATGGGCTGCACTTGCCGAGAACTGGAATGGCGTTGAGGGTGGCACGCTTGCCACCGTTGCACTGCGGGAGGCGGGTGCGCAGACGGCGTACATCGCGGTAACCGGACTGATCTACGGAGTGATCGTGGGCGTGGCACTTGCGTTTATCGTGACTCACTTCAAGAGATTTGGCACGGCCATCACGCCTTTGGCCGTTGCGCTCGCGGCCACACCGATTGTGGCTACGGCTCCTATCTTTAATGCCTGGTTCGGCTCAACGGGATCTGCGAGTAATCAGTCAGTCGTCGTTGCCGTCGTGTTCTTTGCGGTGTTCATCAATACGTCAAAGGGTCTGACCGAGGTCGACGCTGACCAGCTCGAACTCATGCGGTCGTTTGGCGCATCTGAATTCACGATTCTCCGTCGTGTGCGGGTTCCGAACGCCATGCCGTTCTTCTTGACGTCGCTTCGCATTGCGGCTCCTACGAGCGTGATTGCGGCGATCGTCGCCGAGTATTTCGGCGGTCCACTCAATCGACTGGGTCCGGTCATTACCCAGAACGCAAGCTTCGCTCGTTACGACGTAGCCTGGGCTGCGATCGTCGTAGCGAGTGGTGTCGGACTGGCGCTGTTTGCCGTGGTGCTCATCACTGAATACTTTGCAATGCCCTGGCGGCGTAAAGACACAAGATCTCACTCCTAAACAGGGGAGTAGAAATGGGGAGAAAATTATGAACAGCAAAGGCAAGTCAAGATGGTGGCGTTTGCCAGCGATCCTGCTCGCACTCGCCCTGTTCGCAGCGGCCTGCGGCGACAGTAGCGATGACGGTTCCGGTGACAGTTCCGGTGACGCCGCTACCACAGAGGCTCCTGATTCCGGAGGCGAAGAGGCAGTGGCCTGTGAGTCTGTGGACGATGTTTCTCTTCAACTGCAGTGGTTCGCACAGTCGCAGTTCGCCGGTTACTACGCGGCCGTAGACCAGGGCTTCTATGAGGGTCGCTGTCTGAACGTGGAAGTGCTTGAGGGCGGTATCGACATCGTTCCTCAGCAGCAGCTCGGGTCAGGCGTGGTTGACTACGCGATCTCCTGGGTACCTAAGGCACTGGTGTCCCGCGAAGAAGGCATCGACATTGTCAATGTCGCCCAGATCTTCCAACGCTCTGCAACGCTGCAGGTTTCGTTTGCTGACTCCGGCATCTCCGGTCCGGCAGACCTTGCTGGCAAGAACGTGGGCAGCTGGGGTTTCGGTAACGAATTCGAGTTGCTCGCAGGCAGCCGTTCCGCAGGCGTAGAGCCGGGAGCTGACTACGAGATCGTGCAGCAGAGCTTTGACATGCTGCAGCTCATCAGCGGTGAGGTCGACGCTGCTCAGGCGATGACCTACAACGAGTACGCACAGGTGCTGGAAACAGTGAACCCTGATACAGGCGAACTCTTCACTCCTGAGGATCTCAACGTCATCAACTGGAACGACGTTGGTACGGCAATGCTTCAGGATGCCATCTGGGCCGACGGCGCCAGGCTTGGCGACGCTGACTACCAGGATCAGACCACACGCTTCATCGCCGCCTCAATTGAGGGTTGGATCTGGTGTCGCGACAATCCTGATGAGTGTGTAGAAGTTGTGCTTGATGCTGGCCCGACGCTGGGCTTGTCCCACCAGACCTGGCAGCTCAACGAGGTCAACAAGCTCATCTGGCCCTCCGCTGGAGGCATCGGTGTAGTGGACGATGACCTGTGGGCCCAGACCATTGAGGTTGCAACCGGAGAAGGTGTACTCGCATCTGTGCCCGACGACGGAGCACAGACTTCGGAGTACGTCAACGCAGCTCTGGCTCTGCTCATTGGAGCTGATACCGAGGGATCTGGCTGGTCTCCAGTCACGGTGGAGCTCCTAGAAGGTGGTCAGTAGGTAATTCTTCGTACCGGCGGTCCGGCGGGGACCGCCGGTACGAAAACCTTGCAATCCGAGATCATTTGCCGATGGCTTTCTGCACGCAATAGGAAGCATCAAAGGTGATCTCGTGGCTCAGCGCAAATCCAAGTCAGTACGCGGAGTAGGACTCCTCGCTGGACTTACGGTGCTGCTCGGCTTCGCTCTGTGGGTTGCCACAGCTAGCGCCGCGCCTCCGGGACACACCACCACGGTCTCGGAAACACCGCGTGGCAACACGCCTGAGTTCTTGGACAATGAGGTGCGCGGGCTGCTGCAGGTCGGCGACACCGTCATCATCGGTGGCTCGTACACGCAGGTCCGCAGCGCCGGAGTGACCTATAACCAGCCGAACTTGTCCGCCTACAACGTCAACACGGGCAACCTGCTCACGGCGTTCCTTCCAACGCTGGATGGTGCGGTCTACAGCATGGCCGATGCTGGCAACGGTGAAATTGTTGTCGTTGGCAAGTTCAGTACCGTCAACGGCCAGAAGCGCTACAAGGTGGCGAAGCTGCGTCTTAGCGACGGCTCACTGGTTACTGAGTTCACCGCCAACGCAAGCACAGCAGTGTTCGACGTCGCGGTGAATGCCGACATCGTGTATCTGGGTGGCGGCTTTAGCACCATCAACGGAGTTGAGCGACTCAGAATCGCCGCAGTATCCAACGCGACAGGTGCGCTGGATCCCAACTTCGACCTGCCCGTGACATTCTCGACTGGCTACCGAGGCAGCACCGGTGCTGTGCGGTCCCTGGACATCTCTCCTGATGGCACGCGGCTGCTGATCGCTTACAACTCCCGTTTCATCGACGGCCAGAAACGTCCGGGAGTCGCGCAGATAGACATCGCCTCTACCCCCGCGGCCGTGCTGCCTTGGTCGACCTCGGTCTACGAACCATATTGCCGGCGCACGACATACCCGTTGCTGCGTGATGCCAAGTACTCGCCCGACGGAAGCTACTTCGTGGTCGTCAGTGCGATTGGCAACTATGGCCCCAGCTGTGACGTGGCCAACCGCTTTGAGACGAACGGCGGACCCGATAGTCCAGCCACTTGGATCGGCAGGATCTTCGATACGCCTGAGGCCGTCGCGATTAGCGAGGTCGCTGTATACGTGGGCGGACATATGCGCTGGGCGATGGCTCCTGGTACTACCGCTGCCGACTACGCCAACGGCAACCGTGCGGTGATCCCTGGAGCGGTTCCCCGCTACCAGATCATGGCGCTGGATCCAGCCGATGGCACGGGCCTGCCGTGGAATCCGGGTGCCACCGGTCAACGTGGAGTGCTGGCTCTCGAGGTCACGCCCCGTGGACTTCTAGCCGGCAGCGATGGGCCTTGGTTTGGTCCTCGTGAGACGTTCCGCAGTGCGTTGTTCGAGTTGGCCGGAGCGCCCGTCGACGATGTCGCACCTGAGACGGTGGCTGACACCCCGGTGGACA
>CAYUOD010000276.1:0-4404 GCA_964446225.1 uncultured Acidimicrobiales bacterium
GAGGCCGAGAAGGCCGCGAACGATCGCATGCTGCGCCTGGATGATGGCACCGACGTCTGTTACCTGACCGAGTTGGAACGCTCACCAGGGGAAATCACGTTCATCTTCAATAATGGGGTTCTTGGTGCCGTCGTAGTGGACGATGACTCGGTCGCGACGCTGTCAGGTGCACAGGTGGGCAACACTGAGCAGGAGATCCTGGATCTGTTTGGTGACAAGATAGTTGCCACTGACATCGCCGATGGTCGAAACCTCACCTTTGTTCCCTCTGACGAGGGCTTCGAGGACGACCGGGTTGTGTTCAGAACCGATGGTACCTTGGTGGTACAGATTCGATCAGGCCGCCTCCCCGAAGTCGGGGCTGAGAATGGCTGCGCCGACCTCCAATAGCCTTGGGCGGTGACCTCCCTGGTCGACTGAAGAGGCAATATGCGTATTGGGAAATCGGCGAAGGTGGTGGTGGTCGCTGTGGCCGCGGTTGCTCTTATTCGCGGCACTTCCCAGGCTCCGGATGTGGCGGCAAGTTCTTCGTCTCCTGTGCCGGTGATCGAGGAGCCGGGTGCGCTCGTCATTCTCGTTGAGAACGACCAAGGTGAACTGCAGCTCATCACAGAAGAGACGGACAGCGTCTTTGAGCAGTTGGCTGTCATCGCTGAGGCATCGGCTGAAGGCGAAATTCTCGCCATCGACATTGACCGCCGCGCTGTGTACGAGGCGTCTGACCCGCTGCGCGGCGAGCAGTACAGCCTCGACGCGATAGGCGTTGACGCTCTACCGGCATCGCTTACTGGCAAGGGTGTCACAGTGGCGGTATTGGACACTGGAATTCGCAGAACCCATGAGGAATTCGGCAACCGGCTGTTGGCGGGCGCTGACTGCGTAAATCTGCTGCCGGAGAATGCTGGCTCAGGGTGCGATACATCGACTTCGGGTCCGGCTGATAGATATCACGGTTCCCATGTGGCAGGCATCATCGGCGCGGCAGAAGGCAATGGCGCTGGTATCCACGGAGTTGCCCCCGAGGTCACGATTCTTCCCGTTCGGGTGCTTGCCAGCGATGGAGTCGGGTATCTCTCCGACATGACCCAGGGTGTGCTCTTCGCCATCTCCCAGGATGTGGATGTCATCAACTTCAGCATCGCCACTCGATTCGATTTCAAGAGTCTCGAGGACGCGCTCGAAAAGGCCCGCGATCTGGGCATCGTGGTTGTGGTAGCAGCCGGCAACGAAGCCCGCAACGGCAATCCGACAATGTACCCGGCGGCGTATGATGCCACGGTGTCGGTCGGAGCGGTTGACCAAAATGGTGACCTGGCGAGTTTTTCGTCTCAGGGCAGTTGGCTGGATGTTGTAGCTCCGGGTGTCGGTATTGTGAGCGCAGGCAACACCAGTGACAGTGACTACGGCACCAAGAGCGGTACGTCATTTGCAGCTCCGCAGGTGTCGGCCCTTGTTGCCCTCATGCGCCAGGCCGATCCGACGCTGACTCCCGCGCAGATCCGCTTCCACCTGCAACAGACCGCCATAGATCGCGGTGCTGCCGCAGGGCGAGATTCGCTCTACGGCTCGGGCCTTGTTGACGCTCCTGCGCTGTTGAAGTCGGTATTCAATTCTGCTCCTGTTGGTCCTCTTGCCGCCGACTCATCTGCTGGCGGCTCAGCGCTGAGTTGGCCGTCGAGCCCGTTCTCCACCGGCTACGAGATCTACCGTGACGGGGATCTCATCGTCAGTGGCAGTGGCGTGCTGAGCAACTATCTCGACACGGATGCCACACCCGGCCAGATTCATCGTTACGAAGTCAAGGTGCTGCTTCCGCTGGGTGCCAGCCAGACGCTCAATGCCCATGTGACTGCGGTCGCCAAAGATGGATACTGGCTCATAGATGAACTTGGGATTGTCTACTCGTTCGGGAATGCTCCCGGACTGGGCAACGCTACGAGCGCAGATTCGGCGATTGCGATTGACTCGACGGCTGATGGGCTTGGCTACTGGACCTTGTCGGCGAGTGGCGATGTACAGGCGTTCGGTTCCGCTGGAGACTATGGCGATCTGGACCTCTCAGCACTGGCTCCGGGCGACAGCCCGTCAACGATTTCCGGGACCCTGTCCGGCGAGGGTTACTGGGTCTTCACCTCGAAAGGCCGTGTCTTCACGTTTGGTGACGCCGTGTTCTACGGTGATCTGTCTGCGCTCACGCTGAACGGGCCGGTCATCGCGTCCACTGGTACGCCCGGCGGCGCTGGCTACTTCATGATCGGAAATGATGGTGGCGTCTTCGCCTTTGGTGAGGCCAGGTTCGCTGGCAGTACCGGCGCACTGGTACTCAATGAGGCTGTGGTCGGCATCGCACCGGACCCAGATGGTTTCGGCTACTGGCTGGTTGCTTCTGATGGCGGAATATTCGCTTTCGAGGCCGAGTTCCAGGGCTCAATGGGCGGTAAGTTCCTGAATGCTCCAGTGACCGGCGCAGTTGCCTCGGGCTCGGGCTACCTGCTCGTGGCAACCGACGGAGGAGTCTTCTCGTTTGGTGGCTCCGGCTTCTCCGGGTCGCTTGGCGGCAGTCGCCTCAATGCACCGATCGTGGGCCTCGCTCCGCGCTAGGCCGCCTCTGAGAAGTGTCGGCGGATGAATCGGTCAAACATCGGCACGGTGAACGCGATAAATCCGCGCCGCGGCGAATAGCAGATGCCCCGGTCGATCAGCGAACTGCGTACCATCGCTGCTTGTGCTGACGTCTTGTGGAGCACCTCAGCCACCGCGGCAGAACCGTAGGGGCCAGCGCCGAGCGAGGCCATAGCGCAGAGGTAGGCGCGCTCCCGATCAGTAGTGCGATCTACCCGCACCCGAAAGAATCCACTGTCAAGGTCTGCGTCGGCGAGTCGCAGCGCCGCATCGACGTCGGGCTTGCGGATCGTGTCTGGCCCGGCGGCGACATCCCAGGCATGTTTGCCGAACTCCTGCAGGAAGTACGGGTAGCCGTGCGCCTCTTTGAGGGCCGTAGCCAAGGCTTCTCTTGTCCATTTCACACCCTCGTCGCGAGCTGGGGTCTCCAGCGCTTCGGCCGCTGCGGCCGAAGCCAGACTGTTGACTTCGCGAAATGTGAAGAGTCGCTCGGCATAGGACTTGGCCTCGCCCGCGAGCGCAGGCACCGACGGCAGACCCGCGGCGACCACCAACAAGGGCAGCTGTTCCTGGCTGACGTGATGCAAACTCACGATCAAGGCCGCGAGGTTCTCCCTGGTCAGGTATTGCACTTCGTCAATGGTGAACACCACACCACTGCCAGATGCCCGAGCGAACTCGCCAAGCTCGGTGAGAACATCCGCGAGATCGTCTTCCAAGGAGCCCGAATCGGCCGCACCGGGCACCGTCTCGATACCGATGGTGACATCGCTGATGACCGGTAGCCGCCAGCGCACCTGAAATGACTTCAACACACCGAATGCCCGCCGGCCACGCGCAGCCAACCTTTGGCCGGCTGACAAGCGCAATAGGGCTTTGCGTACCATTACCGCCATCGCATCGGCGAACTCGAGCTCGGCGGTTGCTTCCATGTGCTGATGGGTCCAGCGGTAGCCCTTGGCGCGCTGGCCCATCGCGCGCAATAGCACCGTCTTGCCGGTACCTCGCAGTCCCGTGAGGAGCAGGCTTCTTGCTGGCTTGCCTAGTGCCAGACGCTGCAATGCGATGTCGAACAATTCCAGCTCTTCATCACGCCCCACCAATACCGGGGGCGGTGTTCCAGCGCCTGGACTGTAGGGATTGCGGACAGGATCCATGCCGTCAGTATAAGCATATTACGTCTGTTAAGTCTGCTACTTAACAGACCAGTACTTGTATAACGGTGTCGAGCGCACCACTAGTCAGCCAGTCTTTCGATGAGATAGTCGAGGCAGCCCACGAGTGCTCGCACGTCGTCCGGATCAATCGCGGGGAACGCGGCTATGCGGAGTTGGTTGCGGCCCAGCTTGCGGTACGACTCGGTGTCCACGATGCCGTTCGCTCTGAGCACTGCGGCGAGGGTGTCGGCGTTGACTCCTTCGAAGTCGATCGTCGTCACGACATGTGAGCGCATGGACTCATCGCTCACGAACGGCGTAGCGAAGGTCGAGTTCTTGGCCCAGTCGTAGATCACGCCAGCGGACTCGCGTGAGCGTCCCTCACTGAACTCCATGCCGCCGTTCTCGTTGATCCAGTTCACCATCTCCTTGGCGAGCAGGACGGTGCTAAGCGCCGGCGTGTTGTAGGTCTGGTTCTTCTTGGAGTTGGCGAGCGCAATACTCAGATCGATGGACGCCGGCACCCAGCGGTCGGAGGCGTTGATGCGCTCGATGCGTTCCTGAGCAGCAGGGGAGCAGCAGGCGATCCAGAGCCCGCCGTCGGACGCAAGTGCCTTCTGCGGTG
>CAYUOD010000277.1:0-4382 GCA_964446225.1 uncultured Acidimicrobiales bacterium
TGAAGCACTATCGACTCTGCCGCATGGACGTCACCACGGACTACGGCAAGCGCGTCGCTGCTGCGTTCGGTGCGAAGAAATTTCCGTTCACTGCCATCACCGACAAATCGGCTCAGTACATCACGTTCCAAGCGGACGGTGCGATGTCTGTCGATCAGTGGAAACAGGCGTTAGCGACGCGTAAGAGCGGTCAGCGAATTTCGTACGATCCGTCGACGCAACGTGTCGGAACCTCAAAGATCATTACGGGCTGGCCCACGAACGGAACAAGTTCGGCGCCGAGCAATTGCCCGAGCTGCGTCCGCAACCAGTACTACCAGTAGTCGAATGCCTCCGCGGCATTGACTGCAACGGCTAATCAATTAGAACGCCGACTCGGTGGTTTCATCCACCAGCCGGCGTTTTTCATGTAGCTGGATTCGCAAGAATTCAGCCCAACGAGACCCAATTCACCGAAATCTCACGGCAACACTTGGAGCTTGAACAGTTGGCAAAGCAGCTGTTTTATGGTCGTCGAGATAACCACGAAGGAGGGCGTGCGGCGTCTCACTTTATCTGACCGCTAACACCGGCTTGGGTGTCGATTTACTTGTCCGGTAGACCCCGCTTCGTACCCCGCCCGAACTCCCGCCCTCGCGTATAACCCATGGAACCCCGCCCCACTTTTCGTTTCGTTGGGTGAGTGCGCGCAAAAAAAGAGGAACGAGCCGCCGTTTAGGCGCGAGTGGCTCGTCCCTCCGTACACAAGGTACAACAGAGGTACTGTCATCGACGCTTCGGTCCCACATCGTTCAGTGGTTGATGTGATCTCAGCCTGGCAGGAAGCGATCGTCGGCGGTCATTGCGGTCAGTCGGTTTGTGCACGATGCGGATGCATCGGTCGCTTTGCACGCCACGAACTTCGGCGCCGCAAGCTTCGCGTGATCGTTGAGGATGCGGTCCACGTGCTTTCGATCGTGATCGCCCGCTGGCGTTGTTGCCATTGTCGGTATGTGTTTACCGATTACCCCGACTTTCGTCCTTCCCTACAAGCGATACTGCCGCCAGAGTCTTCTTCCGCTCGCTTGGAAGTATCTTGAAGAAGATCGTTCGTCGTACGCGTCATGCGTGAGCAAGACGAAGGGCGTCGTGCGAGGTTATGTCACACCTTCCGGCCAAGCAGCCACGGATGAGCGAGCTTTGAATCGCTCGACACTCTGGCGTTGGGTCGGGTATCTGGGAGCCCAGACGATCGCGCTGCAATACGGCTTGGATCTGTGGCAACAGCACGATCCCAGTTCTTCTTTGCATCGCTTTGCGGGCGCCGTCGCGCCGCATAAGTATCGCACGCCGCAGCGAGGCGAGTGTTTGCGCACAGCGCGCCGTTTACTTCATCTGATCGATCGCTGGGATCGCGCCTTCGCCGAGAAATTCTTCCCCCGCTTCGCAACAAGAGCGCGAGTGCCCTGAGGTAGCTTGTGCCTCCGACACGTCACTCATTTCACCTCGGAGGTCAACTTGATGGATCATAACGATCAGGCCTGGGCCGTCTTTCGTTGTTCGTTGTTAAAGCCCGTGCTGTTGGGAGAGATTCCTAAGAGTGAGCGGGGATCCTATTATCGGATGCTGAGCGAGCAGGAGCACTTGCTCCCCAACGGCACACGCAAGAAGATCTCCGTGCGCACGCTACGCCGCTGGTCCAAGAGGCTCCGTGAAGACGGTGTTGAAGCGATGGCTCGCCAGCGGCGCGCCGACCGGGGCCAACCGCATCGAACGAAGACACAGGCGAAGATCCTGGCGCGCGCCGTCTTCCTCAAACGCGAGCAGCCTCGCCGTAGCGCTCACGTGATCAACCAGATCCTCCGCCAAGAGTTCGGGCGCGAGGTGCCTCATTCGACGCTCTATCGTCACTTCCGCCGGGAAGGCGCCACGCGTCTCAAACTGGGCGTCACCGATCGGAAGATTCGTTGCCGATGGACGCGCGATCATACCCATGCACTCTGGCTCGGTGATTTCGAACACGGTCCAGCGGTGATGCATCAAGGCCAGGCCGTCAAGACGCATCTCTCCGCGTGGATCGATTGCCATAGCCGTTACATCGTCGAAGCGCGTTACTACGTGCGTGAGAATCTCGACATCCTGGTCGACTCCTTGCTGAGAGCGTGGGGCCACCATGGCGCGAGTCATGAACTGTATCTCGACAACGCGAAAATCTATCATGCGAACGCCTTGAAGCTCGCCTGCACGAAACTCAATATTCGCCTGCTCCATCGTCCTCCTCGCGAGCCAGCTCCGGGCGGTCTGATCGAGCGGTTCTTTCAGACGCTGCAAGGACAGCTCGAAGCGGAAGTCGAAGCGACTCATCTGCTCACCCTGACCGAGCTGAATCAAGTCCTCCAAGCCTGGCTTCGCACCGCGTACCACTCTCGTCTCCACAGCGAGACGCGCGAGACACCCGAGGCCCGTTACCAGGCGGGTCTGACCACTCGACGCTCGGTCGATCTGTCTGCCGTCGGTCACTTCTTTTACCGCCAAGTGGAAAGGACCGTCGATCGGGATCACTGCGACGTGAGTGTCGATGGCAAGCGGTTCGCGGTCGATCCGAGCTTGCGAGGGGATCGCGTCATCGTGAAGTTCGACCTCTTCACCGGCGGAGACGATCTGCAGGAAGTCGAGCCGTATCGCGCCGATGGCGTCTATCTCGGAGTTGGTAAGCGCTATGAGCGCCAGCGAGGTCATCACGCTCAGCCGAAACGGCACACGGCCGAGGGTCCCATCGAGTCGAGCTATCTCAAGGCGCTCCTGGCTGATCAAGAGACTCAACAGAAGCGGCAGCGTGAGGCGGGGATCGACTATCAGTCGGCTCAGCGGCGCAACGTCTGGTCGTTGAGTCGTTGGGCTGCACGGTTCGCGCAGCTGTTGGGACGAAGCGGTGGCCTCTCGGGCCTGAGTCCGGACGAACTGAGCGCCCTGCGCACGTTTCACACGAAGCACGATCGTGTCCATGAAACGCTGCTGCGCAAGGCCTTCACTCAAGCGGAACCGAAGACGATTCCGCAAATTCTGTGGCAACTTCAATGTCTCCTGCAAGAAGGGAAAAATCGCTAATGTACCTCGATCATTTTCATTTCAAGTATCAGCCGTTCTCCGAGCACGCGCCGGTCACCTCGCTCTGGAAGGACCACCGAGCCGAAGAGGGCTTGGCGCGGCTGAATTATCTGGTCACTCACGGCACGCTGGGTCTGTTGACCGGCACCAGCGGGGTCGGCAAGTCGGCACTGCTGAAGCGGTTCCTGAGTGGTCTGTCCCAACAATGCGAGACGGTCTATTGCCATCTCACGCATCTCCCGTCGGCGGGGCTGCTAAAGGTCGTGGCCACTCAGTTGGGCGAGCCGCCTCGACGTGGCAAGGACCGCCTTTACGAGCAGATCCTCGAGCGGGCTCAGAGGGCCGAGGGGGCGCTGCTGTTGGTTTTTGATGAAGCGCACTTGTTGGGAAGCGACTCGCTGACCGACTTGCGACTCCTCATCAGCTCGGCGCTCGAGGACGCACCGCCTCTGAAAATCTTGCTGGCCGGTCAAGAGTCGTTGCGAGCCACGCTTCGGCGAGCCCAGCACGCCGATCTGCTCAATCGCGTTTCGGTGCACTTTCAGTTGCGATCCTTAACCAAAGATCAGACGGCTCGCTACATCGACTTCCAACTGAGCCAAGCCGGGGGCGACTCGCAGATCATCGACGATTCGGTGAAGGCCGCCATTCACGACTTTACCGGAGGCATTCCGCGGGCGATCAACCACTTGGCGACCGCCTGTCTGATCCAGGCTTCGGGCAAGCAACTCGCTCGGATCGACGACGACCTGTTTCAGCAAGCCGTCAGCGAGTTCCAACTCGGATAGGAGTCTCTCAAGATGCCAAGGTTCTTTCCCGACCCGCTGCTCAGAAAACTGAGGAACGACATCGACTTCTCACCGCTTTTCGTGCGTTTGAACTGGCCTCACAAGCGGAGAAACGGGCAGCTCGTCTTCGTCTGTCCGCGGTGCCACGAAAGTCGGTCGGCCGTCAATCCACGCACCAACCTGGCTCGCTGCTTCCACTGCGAGACCAACTTCAACCCCATCGATTTTACGATGGCCGTGCACCGGTGCAACTTCGTTGATGCTGTGCACTTCTTGGAGCCGTGGCTGTCCACGCCGCGCGACCGATCTCAACCTCGGTAACCATGACGCCAGATCCATCAACTCACAACGGGCGACGGCGTCGCCCGTTCTTCATGCGCCGTCAACGCCCAACTCCCAACGCTCCTCGTTCGTGCCAACTCCGTCAAGGCCTCGCAATACGCAAACGCCCCAGCTCACGGACACTCAAAGTGGGAAAACCGTGGTCAGATAAAGTGAGACGCCGCA
>CAYUOD010000278.1:0-4361 GCA_964446225.1 uncultured Acidimicrobiales bacterium
GTGGTCGAGTTCAGTGTCCGTCATCTCATGGTCTCCAAAGTACGCGGCCGGTTCAAGGAGTTCGAGGGCACGGTCACAACAGCTTCCGATCCCCTCGAGTCCGCTGTTACCGCCAAGATACAGACCGCATCTGTGGACACCGGCGATGAGCAGCGCGACGGGCACCTCAAGTCCCCAGACTTCTTTGACGTCGAGAGCAATCCGACCGTTGACTTCGCCTCGACCGGACTCGCGGCCAACGGTGGGGCTTACCTGCTCAAGGGACAGTTGACGATCTCAGGTGTAACTCGTTCGGTGAGCCTGGACCTCGAGTTCTTCGGCGTGTCACCTGATCCGTGGGGCGGCACCCGTATTGGCTTCTCAGCCGCTACGGCCATCAGTCGTAAGGACTTCGGCATCGACTTCCAGATTCCCCTTGACGGGGGCGGTGTGGTCGTGGGCGACAAGATCACGATCAGCATGGACATCGAAGCGGTGCTGCAGGCGTAACCCGTCCCGCCGCCCTCAACTCCGCCCCAGCCCATCCCAATCCAACGGTGAAGCGTAACTGGGCACGGTATAGCCGGACCCAGTCACGCTTCACGAGGTTTTGAGCGAGTTCGCCCGCCGCCTAATCTTGATGGCCATGGATGTATTCGAGTCCTTCGCTGAGCACAACCGCGAGTTCGTCAAGACCTTCGCCTATGGCGATCTTCAGATGTGGCCAGAGCTCACCGCGGTCGTGGTGACTTGCGTGGATCCACGACTGGAGTTCCATGCCATTCTGGGCGCCGATCTGGGTGAGATAGCAATTCTTCGCTCGATCGGTGGCCGCGTGACCGCGGCGGTACTCCGGGATCTCTCGATCTACAGCGCGCTGGCTGCCCAGGCCAGTGGCAGCGTCTCGGAGCCGCTGAAGATCCTGCTCGTACACCACACGGATTGCGGGGCGGAGCGCCTTAAGGATCCTGCTACGCGTGCCTTGTTGGAAGAGCAGGCCGGCATTGTTGCTGGAGACATCGAGTGGTTGACGATTGCTGACCACCATGAGACGTTGACGCATGATCTGGCGGTCATGGTCGCTCACCCGGGTCTACCCGAGGGCACCTCCGTTGCTGGCTACCTGTACGACGTGCACAGCGGCGAGATGACCGAGATCGTTCCACCCACCGAAGTGCGACGCATGCCGCAGCTCTAGACGGGAAATTCTGGCGGTGCTGTTGCACCCGGCCAGTAGGGTCAGTGCGTGGTATCTGAAGGGGAATCCGCCGACACGCTTGTTCGCGCCAGAGGTCTGGTGAAACGCTTTGGCGATTTCACAGCCGTGAACGGGATCGATGTCGATGTGCGTCAGGGCGAAGTCTTCGGATTTCTCGGACCCAACGGTGCAGGCAAATCCTCCACCATGCGGATGATCGGGTGCGTCTCACCGAGATCTGAGGGTGAGCTGACCGTACTCGGCATGGATCCCAATACCCATGCCACCCAGATCAAAGCTCGTCTTGGCGTTGTCCCCCAGGAGGAGACGCTCGACCAGGAACTCACGGTTCGCCAGAATCTCACGGTCTATGGCCGGTACTTCGATCTCCCCAAGAAACTGATCGCAGAGCGCGCCGAGGAACTCCTTGAGTTCGCGCAGCTCACCGAGCGCGCTAATGACAAGGTAGATCCGCTCTCTGGCGGCATGAAACGACGGCTCACGATCGCAAGGGCACTCATTAGCGACCCTGATCTGATTCTGCTGGATGAGCCCACAACCGGCCTTGATCCCCAAGCAAGGCACCTCTTGTGGGACCGGCTCTACCGGCTGAAGAAGCGCGGCGTCACCTTGGTGCTCACTACGCACTATATGGATGAGGCTGAGCAGCTTTGTGACCGACTCGTCGTCATGGATCAGGGCCAGATCGTCGCTGAGGGATCACCAGCAGGCCTCATATCTGAGTACTGCACCAAGGAGGTCTTGGAGTTGCGTTTTCCCGACGGTGAGCAGGACGCGGCATTTGAACAGCTGCGCAAGTCCGGTGCCAATGTCGATCCGTTGCCTGACCGGTTGCTGCTCTATACAGATCACGGCGACAGCACCTTGGTTGAACTACGAGCGCACGGCATTGAGGCTGATTCCGCAATGGTGCGCCGCTCCAGCCTTGAAGACGTGTTTCTCCGCCTCACGGGGCGCAGCCTGAATGAGTAGACAGTGACCACGTCCACCCCCTCGTTCCTTCGTGTCACCGGCTACCGCAGTTACGCGTTCAGGCTGGTGTGGCGTAGTTCTGTGGCGAATTCAATACTGAGTCCCGTTGTTTTCCTGGTGGCCATGGGACTCGGCGTCGGATCGTACATAGATGACACCTCGTCGCTCGGCGGTGTCGAGTACATAGTGTTCCTGGCACCCGGCCTTCTGGCTGCAACCGCCATGAACGTGGCGGTCTCTGAGGGGACTTTCCCGATCTTTTCGTCGGTGCACTGGAACAAGGTGGCCTACGGGCAGATCGCCACCCCGGTGAGTCCGGCTGACATTGCGTGGGGGCAGATCACCTGGGCGGCGCTGCGCATCCTGTTGTCGTCAGCCTTATTTCTTGGCGTGACAGTCCTCTTTGGCGCGGTCGTGTCCCCTTGGGCTGTCTTGGCCGTGCCGGCGGCGGTGTTGGTGGGCCTGGCGTTCGCTACGCCCATGATGGCCTGGGCGATTGGTCTTGAGCGGATGACCGCCTTCGTCAGTGTGCAACGCTTCCTAATCGCGCCGATGTTCTTGTTCTCCGGCACGTTCTTTCCAGTGTCGCAGCTGCCCGATGTTGTTGAGCCCCTCGCCTATCTCACTCCGCTTTGGCACGGTGTGCGTCTGACTCGCTCGTTGGCACTCGGCGAGGATGTCGTCTCGCTCGCAAACCTTGGTCACATTGCCGTGTTGTCGATCGTGGCAGTTGTGGGTGCTCTGCTGGCGGTGCGAGCGCACAAGAAGAGGCTGCTGCTGTGACCAGTACGCAGATGCCGCCAGCGACCGTTCTGGGGCCACGATTGATGGCACCGTTTGTGTCTCGCCGCTACCGAATGGTCATCTTTCGACACCTCACCGTGGCGAGGAGTATCTACTGGATCTTAGTCTCGGGTTTCTTCGAACCGGTCTTCTACTTGTTCTCGATGAGCGTCGGCATTGGCGAACTGGTGGGCAACCTCGAATACGACGGCAGGTCTGTGGGCTATGTGGCGTTCGTTGCCCCGGCGTTGCTCGCTTCCTCGGCCATGAACGGCGCGGTCTTTGAGAGCACAATGAACGTGTTCCACCGTCTGCGCCACGAGGGAACATACAAGGCGATGGTTGCTACGCCGTTGTCGCCGCGCGATATCGCAACAGGTGAACTCGCCTGGTGTCAGATGAGAGGCTTGTTCTACGCAGCCCCGTTCCTGGCCCTTATGGCGGTCATGGGTCTCGTCGAGAGTTGGTGGGGTGTTCTGGCGCTGCCCGCTGCTGTTCTCGTTGGTGTGGCATTCGCGGCGACGGGTTTGGCGTTGACCACTTACATGCGCAGCTGGCAGGACTTCGAACTGATTCCGTTGCTCTTGATGCCGCTGTTTTTGCTCTCGGCCACCTTTTACCCACTCTCCACCTATCCGCCCGTCTTGCGCTTGATCGTTCAGGCCACGCCGCTCTATCACGGGGTCGCGCTGATACGTCAGCTGACACTGGACGCTGTTTCCTGGACGGCGCTCGGGCACGTTGTGTACTTGGCTGTGCTGTCGCTCATTGCTGGGCGCATAGCGTTTAAGCGCTTTGACCTGTTGCTGAGGCGTTAGTTGGCCTTGAGCAACTCCGTGGCGCGTTTCACGAGACCGAGGGTGTCATCGAGTTCCATCTCGAAGATCTCATCAGGATCGATGCCTGATTGGTCCATGTGACCGTGGATTTCAAGCATGATGAGTCCGTGTAGTCGCGACCACATGCGGATCATCACGTAGCGGAATCTTTCCGGAATGTCTCCGTAGGGATTCTCGACGTCGATCTCTTCAGAGGGGACAGGCGTGAACTCCAGTTGGGCATACTCGGCCACCGCGAGAATGAGGGGCATCACGGCATCGCGAGAGGCTATGCAAAGCTCAAGTGACCGGTCCTCTTCGCCGGGAATTGTGGTGCTTAGTAGCAGCCCGTAGACCTCAGAATTTTCTTTGGCCCACCGTCGGTAGGCGCGACCCATCGCCAGGATTCTGTCTTCGACACTGCCGGCCGTTTCGTCCGCGGTCACGATGGCCTCGTGCATACTGCAAAAACCGTCGGAGACGACATCCATCAGCAGTGCCTGCTTATTTTGGAAGTAGCGGTACAGAGCGGGTCCGCTCATGCCCATCTCTTTGGCGATCGCGTTCATCGAGATGTGCTGCACGCCACC
>CAYUOD010000279.1:0-4359 GCA_964446225.1 uncultured Acidimicrobiales bacterium
TCGGCTGGGACTATGACGGCCTCGAACGCACGATAGATGTTCACGTTCTGAATCTCCGGAAGAAAGTCGAAGTGGATCCGGCTGCCCCACGACTTCTGCTGACCGTATTCGGCGTTGGCTACAAGATGACCGAAGAGGTTGCCTAGTGGGCATTCGTACCCGGCTGCTCTGGTTTGTTCTTCCTGTCGCGGCACTCGCGGTGGTGCTCTCGGTTGTGGTTGTTCGCCAGGTGACCACTGACCAGTTGCAGGACCAGGTGAGGGCCGACGATCAAGTTACCGAGCGGATCAGCTCTGCGCTCAACGACTATTCCTTCACCGGTGTGTCGTGGGCC
Organism: uncultured Acidimicrobiales bacterium; assembly: GCA_964446225.1. Classification (GTDB taxonomy): domain Bacteria; phylum Actinomycetota; class Acidimicrobiia; order Acidimicrobiales; family Poriferisodalaceae; genus CAYUOD01. The sequence continues at coordinate 335 of CAYUOD010000279.1, forward strand.
GCGGCCGAACCACTTCTTGTCGATCTGGCAGGCACCCAGAGCATTCGCATAGCAATCACCGACCTGGAGGGCGAAGTCCTTCTGGATACCGCCCGCATCCTCGAGGGTGAGATCCGCCCGTTGCCGCAGACTGCCTCCGGGTATATCGATCCCGACAATCCTGCGTTCGGCCTTGAGGTGTCTCCTGAGGTACTGGCCTACTGGGACGAGCTAGCCCAACTGTTTGACGATTGCATGGCTGCGGCGGGTTTCGGCGACTACCTCACGGACGAACTGTTCTTCAACGACGGAGCTCTGGAGGACCTCGAGAACCAACTCGAACTCTGCTCGGTCGAAACCTACGACGTGGATCCGTTCCTAGCCGCCTCCGACAGTGCAGATGGGTTCGGTCTGAGTGACGGCGATCCGTTTCTTGTTCCCGAACTCTCCCCGCTCGAGCCGGTTCTCCTGTTTCTCGGCGAACGCGGTGACACGGCAAGCGTCCTCGATACCACTATCGACAGCCGCATGATCGCGAGCGTGGTCGTGATATTGCTCGTTGCTGTGCTTGCCACCTATCTGTTTGCTCGGCGCACCCTGGGTCCCATCTCGGCTCTCACCGATGCCGCCCACCAGGTCGCGGCAGGTGGCACCCCAGAGCCGGTCGAAGTCGTCGGAGATACTGAGCTGTCTGAGCTGGCTGTGGCCTTCAACTCAATGGGGGACACACTGCGTCACGAAGACGAGGCCAGGCGTCGGCTCACCACCGACATTGCCCACGAGTTGCGCTCGCCGCTGCAGAATCTCCGCGGCACGGTCGAATCCGCTCAGGACGGCATCAGCGATCTCGATGACGAGCTTCTTGAGTCTCTTCATGAGGACACGATGATGCTGCAGCGACTAGTCGATGACCTGCAGGTGCTTGCCCTTGCGGACGCGTCAAGGTTGCATTTGCAACGGGAAAGTGTTGAAATCGACGACCTTCTGGAGCTCACCTTCCGCAGGTACTCGGATCGTGCCGTCGAGAAGGACATCGAGCTCTATCACGTCGGCACAACCGAAGCCGTCGTGTTCGCTGATCCCCTGCGGATACGCCAGGTGATAGCAAACCTGCTCGACAATGCCATTCGCCATACCCAGCCCAAGGGACAGATCGAGCTGTCGGCCGCAATACAGGACGCCACGGTGGTCGTCTCTGTCAGAGATACGGGGGAGGGGATCCCCGAGGAGTTCCTGCCCCGAGTCTTCGATCGCTTCAGCAGGGCCGACCCTTCTCGCACCCGCGGCACCGGGGGCAGCGGAGTCGGGCTTGCGATTTGCCGGAAACTCATAGAGGCCCACTCGGGGACGATCAGCGTCGAGTCCTCCGTTGGCGTTGGCACTACCTTCCGCGTCACGCTCCCCTTGGAGGTCTAGCCTGGCTGGCAATGACGCCCGCCATCTATGCCGTTCAAAGTATTGACAGCCAATTGATCGAGACGTGCGGAGTCGAACCGGGCACATTCTGCGAGTTCATGTTCGACTGGACGGAGAACGATGCGCTTACGACCATCGCTGTCTGGTTCGTGGAGAAGCCTCTACGTGTCCTCGTCATCTTTCTTATTGCCTACTTTCTCAAACGTCTCGCTCACAGAGCCATTGATGGGCTTGTTATTGAGCTCAGCGAGGACAGGGAAGCAAAGCGCAAGAGACGAGAAGAGCAGGCCCAGGAGGCCTCGCATTACAAGCTCGGCATCAAGATCAATCTGTATGGCGAGCAGGCCGAGCGGGCGACACTCCGTGCCGAGACGCTTGGGGCAGTGCTTCGGTCGCTGTCGACAGCTGCGATCTACTCGATCGCCTTTATCATCGGACTCGCAGAGTTCGGAGTCAGTCTGGGTCCCCTCATCGCCGGAGCAGGTATTGCTGGTGTCGCCCTTGGCTTCGGCGCCCAGAGCCTGGTGAAGGACTTCCTGTCCGGCATGTTCCTCATTATCGAAGACCAGTTCGGTGTTGGCGATTCAGTTGATGTGGGCGAAGCAGCCGGCATCGTCGAAGAGGTGACCCTGAGAGTCACGAAGGTCCGCGATGTGCACGGCACCCTCTGGTTCGTACCCAACGGTGAGATCCGCAGAGTGGCCAACAAATCCCAGATCTGGGCTCGGGCCGTCATGGATATTGAGGTCGCCTACGATACCGATCTGAACGCGGCTGCAGAGATCATCAAGGCAGTCGCGGACGAGGTCTGGCAGGCGGGAATGCCTCATGCCACGATCATGGAAGAACCAGAGATCTGGGGAGTCGAGGCATTCGGCTCGGATTCCATTTCCATCAGACTGGTGGTCAAGACCGAGCCGGGCGAGCAGTGGGCTACTGCCCGCGAGATCCGCGGCCGTCTGAAGCCGGCCTTCGACGAGCACGGCATTGAGATTCCATTTCCGCAGCGCACGGTGTGGATCAAGGATGGCAACGAGCCAGTTGACGTCTCCAGCAGTGGCGTGGTGCACGGCGGTGGCGTCGCCTCCGATTCCGGCGACGATTGACTCCTGTCGACCAGCTCTCGTCGAGTATTGCGGGTCGCCCTAGTTGACGAGCCGTTCCTTGCCGTCCCAGTAGGGTGCTCGCAGCTCTCGCTTGAGCACCTTCATCGCACCTGAGAGTGGCAGAGGTTCAGCTCTGAACTCCACTGACTTCGGTACCTTGAAGCCAGCGATACTTTCGCGGGCCAACGCGATGAGTTCTTCACCTGTGGCCTCCGTATCAGGGTGGAGTACCACGATGGCATGCACCGCTTCGCCCCACTTGTCGTCTGGGATACCGATCACAGCGACCTGGGCCACTGACGGATGCACCGAGATGACGCTCTCAACTTCGGCGCAGTACACGTTTTCGCCGCCGGTGACGATCATGTCCTTGACCCTGTCAACGAGGAACAGGTAGCCATCGGCGTCCAGATAGCCAGCATCGCCTGTGGCATACCAGCCGTCGTCGGTGAAGACTTCGGCGGTCGATTCCGGTTTCTTCCAGTACTCGTTCATGAAGTGTCCGCCGCGGGCGTGAACCTCGCCGATGCTTCCAGCTGGCAGCGTGTTGCCTTCGTCGTCTCTCACGCACAGGGTGACCCCGGGGACAGGCTGGCCGGCTGACGCCAGCTTGTCGCCGCCGATGACGTGGTCGGGTGCCCGCAAGATCGTAAGTACCGCGCAGCACTCAGTCATGCCGTAGCCCTGCGTCCACTCCACGTCAGGCATGTCGGTGAGTGCCCGATTCAGTAAGGCTGTGGGCATCGGTGAAGCACCATAGGTGAGCTTGCGCATGCTGGCCAGTCGCGCAGCCTTGTACTCGGGATGGTTCATCATCATGCCGAGCATCGTGGGAACCATCACCGTCTGGGTGACCTGTTCAGCCTCGATGAGCGTCATGACTGCGCCCGGGTCAAACATGCTCATGATCACGAGCTTTCCGCCCGTTGCGGGGATACCAAGGAGGCCACTGACACTGGCCGCGTGGAACATTGGCGTCTGGGCCAGTCCCACGTCGTCCCTGTCGAGATGCAACACCATGAGCACGTGATACAGGTTCAGCATCTCGGCGCGGTTGGTGAGCAGAACGCCCTTGGGGAGACCCGTTGTGCCTCCGGTGTACATGAGCACTGCGGGATCAGTTTCGTGCGGCTCGCTCGGAACTTTGGCCTCCGCGCCTGAGATGAGGTCTTCGTAGGAGAGGTCATGGGGCACATCGCCGCCGCCGATGAGCACCACCGTACGAATAGGGCAGGACGGGTCTGCGGCGCGTGCAGCAGCCAGCAGTGGTGCAAAGTGCATGTCAACGAATGCGACCTCGCTCCCGGAATCCGCCAGGATGTAGGCAAGCTCCTTGGGGGCGAGCCTGAGATTCAGGGGATTGATGACACCAGCTCCGAGGAATGACGCATGCCAGAGCTCTTCGAACTGGTGGCTATTGAGGGCCATGACAGCGAAGCGGTCTGAGCGGGAGATACCGAGTTTTCCGAGTGCGTCGCAGAGTTTGAATACACGTTCGGCATGCTCGCCAAACGTATGACGGAC
>CAYUOD010000280.1:0-4332 GCA_964446225.1 uncultured Acidimicrobiales bacterium
GGTTCCCTGTGAGGGAACCAGGCGACGCTTCACGAGGATTATTCGGGTTGGTAGGCACCCGGAGCCGACATCGCCCCCCGGTGCCAGTCCCGAGGTTTTGCGAGATGCGCCCGGGAGTAGTCCTCGAAGAGCCAGCGGCCGGCATTGCGTCGCGTCCAGTCGTTCAGGTCGAGTGCCCTGACAGCCGCGTCCACGACTCGTGGTTTCGCGATGAGATGCGAAAGCAGTCGTGCGAAGCGGTGATCTGCCATCAGCTCCTTGTTCACTTCCCGTCCGTACCGGGCTGGCTCGTTGGCCTCGACTGCCTCGGCTGCAAGTCGCCCGGATACCAGGGCCTGCCCGATGCCCTCACCGCTCATGGGATCGGTTGCCGCCGCGGCGTCGCCAACAAAGAACACACGTCCGTGCTGCACCGGAACCTTGCCGAGATGTGCGGGAATCGGTAGTGCCCGGTGTCGACCGATGGCCTCAGGCTTTGTTCCGAGGACCTCTTTCAAGGTTTCCCGCTGCATGAGACCGTCCCAGATCTGCTTCGTCTCGGCCCCCGAATGGCCACTTGCTCTCAGCACCCCGAATCCGACATTCACCCGTCCATCGGGCAGCGGGAACGACCAGGCGTAACCGGGCAGAAGGTCTGGCTCAAAGAAGACCCAGAGGTCGCGGCTCGCTGGCTCAGCAGTGGCGAAGTACTGCCTGAAGGCGATCCAATCGCCTCGGTAGTCGTTTGGTTGCAGTCCGAGCAGCTTGCGCGTCGGTGACCAGATCCCATCGGCGGCGATGAGATAGCGCGCGGTAATTCGTCTCCCGTTGGAGAGGATCGCAGTCACGCTGTCGTCTGCTGTTGCGATGCCGGTGATTTTCTCGCCCAGGATGGGTTCGGCGCCAGCCGTGATGGCGAGGTCAAGAACCGCCGCGTCGAGCTCAGCCCGAGAAGTCACAGCCGCGTGAGTGCCTGCGTCATGGCGGATGGGGAGCCGAGCCGTACGTCCCGACGGTGAGCGCAGCACAGCTGTGTCGAGTGGCTGCCAGCTCGCGACAGACTCGGGTCTCAGTCCCAGTGACTCAAGTTCGCGTAGTGCGAGTGTGGTCAGCCCGTCGCCACAGCACTTGTCTCGGGGAAAGGTGGCTTTGTCGACGAGGACTGTCTCGAGTCCGGCCCTCCCCAGAGTTATGGCAGCGGCTGACCCGGCGGGGCCTGCGCCAATAATGACGGTGTCAATCACGGGCATTGAGGCTAGAACGATCCGGACTATTCACCAAGCACGATTGGCTCTATTGCTCTTGGGACCGCTTCCCCATTGAGTAACTCCCACGCCGAGGCCGGGCTGACGGGACTTTGTGGATCCCAGGCGTCAGCGACAGCCATTTGTACAACCCGTACTCGGTCTGGAGTGATCTCAAGCTGAAGGTAGCCGCGCTGGTCGGTGTCGAGTTGGAGTACGTCGGGCTGTAGCGCGGCGCTCACGCTGAGCCCAAGCGCGGTACGGTCCGCTATCGACGAACTGATGCTGGGTGTGACGAACTCCGCTGCGACCTGTCCGGGCAGTATTGCCACCGTCGCCGCGTGGAGATCGCCGCTCAACACAACAGGGGAGGAGGCACCTGCCAGTGAGTTGATCAGCCTGGCTCGTGCAGCTGTGTATCCGTCCCATTGATCGCTGTTGTAGAGCGCGTTACCGCCCAGATTGAGCTCCAGGCGCGCAACCATTGTCTGCTGGGCCACGAACTGCCAGCGAGCCCGACTCTGCGACAGTGAGGCGTCGAGCCACTGCTCCTGCGCGTCGCCGAGCATGGTGCGCTCTTCGAGGTGGCGTTCGGGACAGTCCTCTGCGGCACCGAGATCGCCCGTTCCGCAGGCTTGTGCAGATCGGTACTGACGTCCGTCGAGCAGTGAGATGTCGACGAGGTTGCCGATGGCCAGAGATCGGTAGATCTGATCGCTTGTCGGATCGGTCTGGCGTCCGCGATTCGGGATATGTTCGAACCAGGCCTGGTAGCCCGGCCCGGTCACGGGTATGCGTCCGGCGTAGTTCGGCGCCACCTCGTTGTCGTCCCAGATGGCAACCCACGGCAATGATGCCCGTGCTGCGCGAAGAGACGGGTCGCTCAGGTACAGCGCGTAGCGATCACGGTAATCCTCGAGGGATTCAGGAGCAGGCCCACCGTGGGTGCGGCCGCCGTAGTCGTGGGCGGCACTGGCGTAGATGAAGTCGCCAAGAAATACAAGGAGATCGGCAGAGCTGTCCGCGATCCCGCGGAGTGCCGCGTACTCACCCCGCTGGTAGTCCTGACACGAGGCAGAGACGACGGTGAAGACGTCTGGGGTGGAGTCGGGCAGCGGCATCGTGCGCGTCCGTCCGGTGGGGCTTGTTCCCCCCAGAGCGGTGAACCGGTAGAAGTACCACTGGTCAGCGCCGAGGCCTTCGGCGAGCACGCTCAGCGCTCCGCCTCCGCTCGGCGAAGGAGCCGCGGTTCCCTGCTGGATGATCTGAGTAAATGTTGCGTCGGTTGCGATCTCCCATGAGACATCGACGTCGCCCACCGCTGCATCTCCGGTCAGATACGACCAGAGGATAACGCTCTGCTGGTCTGGATCGCCGCTTGCAACTCCAAGGGCAAATGGATGTGCGGCGGCGCCATCACTTATCCACGAGGACGCTGCGGCTTGAGTCGTTGAGCTTTGTGCCGTGATGGCGGTCGTGCTGGTGGACGCCCCTGGCGAGCTCGTTGAGCTGCCTGCGGCGCTATCTGATGTCTCGGCGGTGCCTCGGTTCGTGCATGCACTCACCAGGCCCAGCCCCGCGAGGGCGAGGAATCGACGCCGTTGCATCGCTTACGGCGTGGTTGTCGTCGGTGCGGCCGCTGTGGTTGGTGGGGCAGTTGTCGGAGCCGCTGTGGTCGGTGCGGCCGTGGTTGGAGCCGCTGTGGTTGGAGCCGCTGTGGTTGGAGGCGCAACCGTGGTCGTTGCGTTTGGATCCACAGTGGTTGTCGCGTTCGGGTCCACGGTTGTTGTTGCGTCGGGGTCCACGGTTGTAGTCGTTGGTTTATTTGGATCCGTGGAGTTACCGGCACAGTCCAGTCCCTGGCCCGGGCGGTAGCGGGCAAACACGGAGTCATCCACGACTGAGCCATCGGGGTAGGTGCGCTGGCGCTTCGTTGTCACGACGGTGCACTTGCCGCTGGCGCTCGTTACCTGCCCTGTCTCTTCTACGACGGCGTACTTCGTTGAGTAGAGCGAAACGGTTATTGAGGTACCGGTCCAGGTGGGCCAGATGAGCACGCCATAAGGCGTCGTGTTCTTGATTACGAGGTCAGGGTGCTCATAGTTCACTGTGGCTTCGCGGCCGTAGGGATAGCGGCTGATGTAGATCGAGTGGCTCTGGTACTCACCATAGTCGAGACCGGCGAAGAAGGCGGCGTTGAACAGAGTTGTTGCGAACTGCGACACACCCCCGCCGATGTCAGAGTCGAAGACACCATTGGAGATGACTCCGGCAGAGACGAAGCCCTTTTCAGCTGTGCGCCTTCCGACGAAGCCGTTAATAGAGAACTCTTCGCCCGGAGGAATGACGTAGCCCTGAACGATCTCAGCCATGCGCTGGATGTTCTTGACTCGGCCTTCACAGCACTTGTGGTTCGTAGTGAACTCGCCGACCAGTTCTACAATGCCGAGACTCTCGGCTGCTTTGAGGGCCTCTTCTGGCAGGGACTCTCGCAAAGGCAGGTTCACGGGTGCAGTCGAAGCCGAGCGGATCCCAGCGTCGATACTGTCGGTGGCTGACTCGTCGCAGCAGACTTCGCCTCCCTCAGAAGAAATGATGGAAACCTCGCCGTCCACGACGGTGAACTCCGCGGTTCCTGATCCTGCGGTCTCATCGGTAAGCAGGGTTTCGAGATCGGCAAGGACGAGCTCAGCATCGAGTTCCCAGGTGAGCCCCTCAGGCTGGTCAGACACGATCATCCAGGACTCAAGCATCGCCGGTGCGATAAGTGCTTCGAGTTCCCCTGCGTTTACTTGCAGTCCGTTGGCCAGCAGGAGGCGTAGGTCATCGCGTAACGTTTCGACGTCCTGAAGCGACCGGACTGGCGACACGGTGGTGTAGGCGATCTCGGCACGAAGAGGGTATCCGCCGGTGGCAGCAGCGCCTGGAAGTGCAGCGAGCAGAGAATCAATGTCTATTCCGAGTCCATTGGATCCGGCCTCGACGGTAAGTACGCCGTCAGTCATTGTGAGCGAAGGCTCGATCGGACTCTGTCCGAGGTCAGCAAATATGTCCTCGTTGATGCTCGTGGCGTCGACCATGAACGAGACCTCGGCCTTGGGTCCAGATA
>CAYUOD010000281.1:0-4318 GCA_964446225.1 uncultured Acidimicrobiales bacterium
TCTAGAACTCCCAGCCGCTGTACGGCAGGCGCTGCGTCTTGAACATTCCGGCGAGATTTTCGATGGCTGTGCGCTCACCTTGGATAAGTCCGGCTTCGTGCAGCGCCAGCGTCGACTGGTCGCCGAGATAGATCGAGCCCAGCTGCTGTTGGGGCACGACGACGTCGGGTTCGCGGGTGGTCAGAACACAGGCAGCACCCTTGGGTGAGCCTTCCAACTCGACGGTCTGCGTTGTGCCGTCGGCCATCGGAACCGCCAGGACCAGCCCGTTAGCCTGCTCGTAGGTACGGCCCGCGAGTGCAGCGGGCACATCGAGGATCGCGAGCCACAGCAGGTCTGAGACCGCGGTGATCTGCATCTGGCGAGGCTCGGCGAACGAATGCTGCAGGACGGTGTCAACCGGCCCGAAGCGTGATGAGGTCACGGTCTCGACGAGGTCAATGTCGACGACAAAACGCCACAGGTCAGCGAAGACCGCCTGGGAAGTCCAGGCCATATCGCGCACCTCGAGCGTGCCCGTGGAGATGCCGCGATCAGTCCAACCGGACTTTCGCCTGTACTTGACGTAGCCGTCGTCCTCGCCCGCGCCGTTGGTGTGAATGGCCATTTGAGGCAGTCCACCATCTTTGTCGAAGGTGACTCCCTCGTTGAGTATGAGCTGCAACATGTTGTCGCTACACAACGGCTCGCCCACCTGGTGCGCCTCGTACTTGCGGCGGACACTCTTCACCACTTCAAAGGAGTCGGCGACGTCGACCATGCGCATCGTGCCGCTTGGCGAATAGTTTGCTGAAGCCTGGGCGCGGTTTGTGTCGATAGCGATTGAGCAGTTTCGCGTGGCCGCCCCGTAACCGAACCGGCCGTAGATTCCGGAGTGTGACGCAGAGAGTCCGGCAATCGGTTCCTCTCGGTCGCGGGCCTGGTCATGGAGCTCGCTCATCATGCGGGTGAGCAGTCCCTGCCTACGGTGCGTCGGCGCCACTCCCACCGCGGTAACGGCCGCCAAGGGAACGCGTGCCCCACCCGGCACGCCGAGATCAAGCGACCAGGCGCCCGAGTTCGCGACGATAAGTCCGTTGTCCGCGGCGATCAGGGTGCGCTCCAGTTCGAGAACCTCACTCCACGCTGCAATCTCGTCCTCATCGGCAGTACTGCCGAATGCAAGCTCAACAGCGGTGACGAAGGCCGCTCGTTCTTCGGTGGTGACCTGGCGAAGTTCAAGACTCATTGCCCTAGTCTGAGAACCGAACGTGGCGGACGCAAATGATTTGCGGAAATTGCGAACAGGTGTTCGTGGGTATCACCCTTCGGGTAAGCTTGACGGATGGCAGACACCCTTGTTGTGCGCGGCGCCCGCGAGCACAACCTCAAGAATCTCGACCTCGAACTTCCCCGTGACTCGCTGATCGTCGTCACAGGTTTGTCAGGCAGTGGAAAGTCCTCTCTCGCCTTTGACACGATCTACGCGGAAGGCCAGCGCCGCTATGTCGAGTCGCTCTCGGCGTACGCTCGCCAGTTTCTGGGCCAGATGGATAAACCAGACGTGGACTTCATCGAGGGACTGTCACCTGCGATATCCATTGACCAGAAGACGGCAAGCCGCAACCCGCGTTCGACGGTGGGCACAATCACCGAGGTGTACGACTACCTACGTCTGCTATTTGCCCGTATCGGTGTACAGCATGATCCTGACACCGGTGAGGTGGTGCAGCGTCAGACGCCGCAGCAGATCGTCGACCGCATCCTGGGCCTCAAAGAAGGCACTCGGTTCCAGGTGCTCGCGCCCGTCGTGCGTGGTCGTAAGGGCGAATACAGCACGCTGTTCGCCGATCTCGCCAGCCAGGGCTACGTACGTGCCCGCGTCGACGGAGAAGTCGTTGATCTAGCGGAAGCCGAGTCACTTGAGCGCTATGTTCAGCACACCATCGAGGTGGTGGTTGACCGGCTCGTCATCAGAGACGGTATCGAGCAGCGCCTGACCGAGTCGGTAGAGGCGGCGCTCGGGCTTGCCGAGGGGCACGTCCATATTCACATCGTGCCAAAAGACGCCAAGGGCAAAGAGCAGGTGCTCACCTACAGCCGCCATCTCTACTCGCCCGAGACAGGCCAGTCCTTCGAAGATCCTGCTCCTCGAAACTTCTCGTTCAATTCGCCCTATGGTGCCTGTCAGACCTGCGACGGACTTGGTACCCGCTTCGAGGTCGACCCCGAGCTCATTGTGCCAGATACAGACCTCTCGATCTCCGAGGGCGCCATCGCGCCCTGGGCGAGCTCCACGAGCCAGTACTACCCGACCATGTTGAAGGCGGCGTCGGAAGCGTTCAGCATCCCGCTTGATAAGCCCTGGAAGAAGCTCACCCTAAAGCAGCGCGATTTGCTCATGGGCGGCGGCGGTGGAAAGAAGATCACCGTCTCATACAAGAACCGCTACGGCCGCAAGCGTAGCTATGAGTCTGTCTTCGAGGGCGCGATTCCGTTCCTCGAACGCCGCCATTCCGATACCGACTCCGACTGGGCGCGCGACAAGATCGAGGGCTACATGCGTCAGGTCGCCTGCTCGGCCTGTGGAGGCGCCCGACTAAATCCGGTTTCGCTGGCAGTTCTCATTGGTGACCGCACCATTCATGAGCTTTGCGAACTCTCCATTGGTGAGGCCTGTAAGGCCATTGCCCAGCTCAGGATCTCAGAGCGCGACCACATCATTGCTGATCCGATCGTCAAAGAGATTACCGAGCGCCTCAACTTCCTGCTGGACGTGGGCCTTGACTATCTCAGCCTGAATCGTTCGGCTGGCACGCTGGCCGGCGGTGAAGCGCAGCGCATTCGCCTCGCCTCCCAGATCGGCAGCGGCCTGGTCGGCGTGCTCTACGTTCTGGACGAACCGTCCATCGGTTTGCACCAACGAGACAATGCCCGCCTTATTGAGACCCTGTTGCGCCTCAAGCGGTTAGGCAACACCGTGCTGGTGGTTGAGCACGATGAGGACACAATCAAGACCGCTGACTATGTCGTGGATATTGGCCCCGGAGCGGGCGAGCATGGTGGCCATCTTGTGTACGCCGGCAACGTCAAGGGGCTGCTCAAGTCCAAGGACTCGGTCACCGGTCAGTATCTTTCGGGCAGGAAGTCGATCCCCGTACCGCTCATGCGTCGACCGCCTGGCGAAGACAAGCTCGTCGTCCGTGGCGCCCACGAGCACAATTTGCGCAACATCGACGTCGAGTTCCCCCTCGGGCAGTTCGTCTGCGTGACTGGCGTCTCGGGGTCTGGCAAGTCAACGCTCGTCAATGACATTCTCTACCACGCGTTGATGCAGAAGATCTATCGATCCAAGACGGTACCCGGGCGCCACAAGCGCGTCGAGGGCATCGAGAATATCGACAAGGTGATCGATATTGATCAGTCGCCGATCGGGCGAACTCCGCGTTCAAACCCGGCGACCTACACAGGCGTGTTCGACCACATCCGCAAGCTCTACGCACGCACGAATGAGGCCAAAGTCCGCGGCTACCTGCCCGGCAGGTTCTCCTTTAACGTCAAAGGTGGTCGCTGTGAGGCCTGCTCAGGTGATGGCACGATCAAGATTGAGATGCACTTTCTCCCTGATGTGTACGTCCCTTGCGAAGAATGCGAAGGAGCCCGCTACAACCGCGAGACGCTTGAGGTGAGGTGGCGCGGCAAGTCCATCGCGGATGTGCTCGCCATGCCCTGCGAGGACGCCCTCGACTTCTTCTCGGCTCACCCGGCCATTTCGCGCCATTTCCAGACCATGGTTGACGTGGGGCTTGGCTACGTGCGCCTCGGTCAGCCCGCCCCGACGCTCTCGGGTGGTGAGGCCCAGCGGGTAAAGCTCTCGTCTGAGCTCTCGAAGCGCTCGACGGGCCACACGATGTACATCCTGGATGAGCCCACCACCGGGCTCCATTTCGAGGACATTCGCAAACTATTGACGGTGCTTGGGCGTCTCGTTGATCAGGGCAACTCGGTGCTGGTGATTGAGCACAACCTGGATGTCATCAAGACTGCTGATCACGTCATCGACCTCGGGCCAGAGGGGGGTGTCGGTGGCGGGCAGGTCCTGGTAGCCGGGACACCCGAGCAGGTGGCTGCCCATCCCAGTTCGTATACAGGCAGGTTCTTGGCGCCAATGCTCGGTCTTGAGGCGCAGAACGCCTGAGATCGGCCACTCATAGGCCAATCCAGCTGTGAATTTGGTCACAGCACCCTGATCTGTGACATAAGTCCCTTCGCCGTGTAGCCGCAGTTGCCTACGTTCTTTGGGAGGGTTGAAATAGATCGACCCCCTGATCAGAAGGGG
>CAYUOD010000282.1:0-4318 GCA_964446225.1 uncultured Acidimicrobiales bacterium
CCGCGCCGATCGATGATCTCCATGAGCCAGTCCAAGAACTGCAGTCCCTCTTCCACCGCTCCCAACCGCGCGAGTGATTGGAGCGACCAGGCAGCATCTCTCAGCCAGCAGTAGCGGTAGTCCCAGTTGCGCACGCCACCCATGTGCTCGGGCAGGCTGGTGGTGCCAGCCGCCACAATTGCTCCGGTCGGGGCGTGGATGAGCGACTTCAGGAGCAACGCCGAGCGGCGGACCTGATCAGTGGCAACCTCGGGAAGGTCCAATCCCTCAGACCACTGACTCCAGAAGCTACTGGTCTGGTCCCGGCGGGGCTGCTCATCGAGGCGGTCGGCAGCAGTGTCGGTGCCGGTGAGCAACTCGAGCACGGTTGGAGTGCCGGTCAGTTCGAACTCGGCGACAGCCGTGTGGTGCTCACCGTCTTCGAGAAGTTCCCATTCGATGCCAGGCGCATACAACATCACCTGCTCAGATGTACCCACGACCCGCAGGCCATCGGCCACGACGTCCAAACGTGTGGAGACGCGACCGAAGTCGACTCGGGGCGCGAATTCGACACGCACCCGCCCGGAGCCCTCAAGGACGCGCACCAGGTCAGACCGGCCCGCAACTTCTTCCCAACGCCCGTTGGAAACGTCCAGGTAATCAGAGATCGCGAATGTCGGATAGGTGGTCTCCACCGTCATGGAAGCCTCAAGATAGCGCTGACGCGTCGGAGGGGAGCCGTCGAGTGGCTCAATCGAAAAGTAGCCGGCCGATGGTCCGCCAACCAGGTCAGCGAACAACGTTGCCGAATCGATGCGGGGTACACACATCCAAGTGATCTGAGCCGCTGGTGTGAGTACCGCCAGAGTGCGCAGATCTGAGAGCACAGAGTGCTGCTCGATCGGCACTACGCCCTCCCCGGAGATCCATTCGTCGCGCAATTGCGCGAGCTCGGCGAGAAGATGGGAAACCTCATCTGGCCCACCGAGGCGAAAGGCTGCAACCGAGTCCCCCCGACCGACCTTCACACCGACGTCTGGTCCCATGAGCGTTATGAGCGCATCCTCGTCGCTGACATCATCACCCAAAAAGATGACGGCGGACGCACCAACTCTGCGCCGTAGCGTGTCGAGCGCCGTGCCCTTGTTCGTCTCAATGACCGAGAGTTCAAGCACGCAGGAAGATCGGCGCGTGTGAACACCTGGCCAAGCGCCTGGTCCGCGATAGATCTCCTCAAGCGCCGCCTCGACGGCGGAGGCATCGCGAGCGTTGCGATAGTGAAACGCCACGCTCGCTGGCTTCTGCTCAATAACGGCTCCGTCGACATTGTCGGCGATATCGCTGAGCACGCGGCCCAGTTCGGTACGCATCCTGCGACTACGCGGCGAGAGCTTCCCCGCAAACCCCACGTCGAACTCGGAGCCGTGGCTGCCCACCAGGTGAATTTCGTCCGGCAATCGACTCAGCGCCGCAAGATCACGCAGACTCCGTCCGCTGATGACCGCCACGTGGGTCTGCGGAAGAGAAGCGAGGCTACGCATCGCCGCGACCGTCTCACGGCGCGGAAGCGCATCCATGGGGTCATTTACCACCGGGGCGATCGTGCCGTCGTAATCGCAGGCCACGAGCAGCTGAGGCGTCCTCGCCAGCTCCGCGATCCGGTCGTGAAGATCCATCTCTTCAGAAACAAATACTTGTGTACTAACCAAGGCCCTTCAGAAACTCCTGCATCCGCGTGTTGACAACCTCGGGATGAGACATGTTCGAAGCGTGGGGCGCTCCGGGTATCACGACGAACTCAGCGAGGTTTTGTACCCCATCGGCAAGTTCCTTACCGCGTTCAACCGAAATGGACGCATCTGCATCTCCGTGAAAGACCAGAGTCGGACAAGCAATCTCGCCGAGCCTGTCCGTAACGTCGTCTCGGCCCACAAGGCAGTTGAACGGGAACGTAAACCAGGCAGGGGGGCGGCTGCGCCAACGCTGAATCCAGGACTCGCTCGCGACACCGTCACCCAATATGAGCGCGGCGATGCCGGCTGCAAGGTCCGGAATGGGTCCCTCGGCGACCCACATATCCGCCATACCCTGATAGCCGGCAATCTCCTCAGCGGTGTTGACCCCGGCCTCGGAGTCGATCATGACAAGGCCTCGCACGCGGGCTGGATACTTCAGCGCGGCCCGCAGCGACAGGAAACCGCCCTGTGACATGCCGACGAGAACTGCCTCATCCACGCCTGCATGGTCCAGAACTGCCATGAGATCGTCGGCCGAATCCCAGTAGCTGAATGGGCCGTTGCAGTCGGTCATCCCGAAGCCACGTTCGTCCCAGGCTATGCAACGGTAGGAGCCCTTGAGGGCCTCTACCTGTGCGTCAAACATGGAGTGGTCCATAAGAAAGCCATGACTGAAGATCACAGTGGGGCCAGCCCCGCCTGAGTCTTCGTAGTACACGCTGTGTCCGTTGATATCTGCCAAAGTCATGGCTGAGACTCTACGACGATCTCGACAGTGATACAGAGTTTTCGACGATGTTCAGCGAATAGCTACCTACCGACGAACTTCGCCTTACCTGGTCCATGCTCCAAGAACGAGTCGATGCCTATTTCCGCATCCTCTGTCATAAAGACCTCCTTGAAACTGTCACGCTCGCGTTCCAGTCCAGCGGCCAACGAAGAGCCTTCACAGGCATCGATAACCCCTTTTGCCAATGTCTGAGCGCGTAAAGGGCCTGCCGCGAACCGTTGAGCCAGCGCCAGGGCGATGTCCTGAACCTCAGCTTCGGCAACGACACGGTTCACGAGTCCCATGGTCAGGGCTTCCTCGGACGAGATCATCCGTCCACTCATGACAATGTCCTTCGCCCGGGATGGTCCCACCAGGCGAGCCAGGCGCTGTGTCCCTCCGCCGCCGGGGATAATACCCAACAAGATTTCTGGTTGACCCAAGCTGGATTCGTCGCCCGCGATTCGCAGATCGCAGGCGAGCGCAATCTCACAACCGCCACCCAGGGCGACACCGTTGATCGCTGCGATCGTGATGCAGCCAATCGACTCCAGTGCAGCCGTGGTCCGGTGAAAAAGTCCGGCGACTTCGTAGGCCACCTCCGGCCCGCCAAACTCTGAGATGTCGGCGCCCGCGGCGAAGATGCGTGAACCGCCAGTCAGGATCACAGCGCCAGGCGGCTCCTCGGCCAGCGCCAGCGCAGCACTACACAGTTCTTCAAGAAGCGCGCGCGACAGCGCGTTCACCTTCGGACGGTTCAGGGTGACGACAGCGACGCCACCCTCATGGGCAACCTGCACGAGTGATCCAGTCATGGTTGGACCTTACTCGCCAGTCCCCCACGACTTCGAGGCCAGCAGCTCGTCTGCCAGTGCATATAGCGACGCGTTTGCTCGGCTCAGCCGTTGTCTCACACTCTTTGTGTTGAGGGCCGCGTCAACCTCAAGACCCAGATGTCGAAGCAGGATCTCACGCAGCTCGCTCGTGGCTCGGCGGACCCGGCGGCGTTCGAGTTCACCGGTCTCACTCAGCCACTCCCGATGTTGTGTGAGCGCCACACCCAGCTCGGCAACTCCCGTGCCTGAGGTAGCCACCGTCTTGAGGATGGGCGGCGTCCAGTCCTTGTGCGCGCCGAGGTCAAGCATCATGATCAGATCTCGTTCGGCCTCGTCCGCACCGACTCGATCGGCCTTGTTGATGACAAAAATGTCAGCAACTTCAAGGAGGCCCGCCTTGTTTGCCTGCACGCTGTCCCCCCAGCCAGGATTCACCACGACGACTGTCGTGTCGGCCGCCCCGGCGATGTCCACCTCGATCTGTCCAACTCCGACGGTCTCAATAAACACCGTTGGCCAGCCGGCATAACCCAGGACCCGCACGGCCTCTGGAGTCGCGAGACTGAGACCGCCAAGATGTCCGCGGCTCGCCATCGACCTGATGAATACGCCGCTGTCGGTCGCATGGCTCTGCATCCGCACGCGGTCACCCAGGATTGCACCGCCGGTGATGGGTGAGCTGGGATCAACCGCCAACACGGCCACGCGCTCGTCGCGTGCGCGCAGCTCGAGCACAAGGGCATTTGTCAGTGTCGACTTGCCAGCTCCAGGAGCACCGGTGATGCCCACCGAGTTCGGATCGGTACCAGAAGCCTGCACCAGGTCTGCGACCGCTCGCGCTGCTTCCCCGCCACGCTCGACCACCGAAAGTACGCGTGCGAGGGCCCTGCGGTCACCTTGTTCGAGGGCAACCAGGTCTTCGTTCTGAGGACTGACCGGTGTCACACTCGACTCACGTCTGCTCCAAGCGCGTTGAGCTTGGCCGCAAAGTCCGT
>CAYUOD010000283.1:0-4297 GCA_964446225.1 uncultured Acidimicrobiales bacterium
GCCCAAGGAGACGCATGAGCACGGTCGTAGAAGTATTCGCCGACATCAACTGCCCCTTTACCCAGGTGGGTCTCAAGCGGGTAGCCCGAGAACTTGGCGAGTCTGCTCCCGAGACGCTCATCCACGTGCGCGCGTGGCCGCTCGAATGGGTGAACGGCGAAGTGCTTGATGTTGCTGGAGTCGCCATCAAGGCGAAAAGGCTCACCGAGCAGCTGCAGGTGAACGACTTCGCTGGCTTCGATCCAACCCAATGGCCGACCAGCACTATTCCAGCACTCAATCTTGCAGCCGCAGCTTACGAAAGAGACATGGCAACTGGCCTCGAAGTCAGCCTCGACATTCGAGCGGCCCTCTTTGAGCGAGGCCAGAACGTCGGGGATCCAGAAGTACTTGCGGCAATGGCAGCCGGGCATGACCTACCAGCACCAGCCACCGACCCAGTGCAATCCGTGCTCGATGACTACGCGGAAGGCAAGCTCCGACCCGTCAATGGTTCACCACACTTCTGGGCGAGAGGTGGAGAAGTCTTCTGCCCATCCCTGGATCTTGGTCATGATGAAGAAGGCCAGCTCACAGCGCTGTTCGCAACAAATGGTCTCGGCGAGTTCATTGCCATGATTGAGTCGACCCAGTCATAACCACCCACTCACAGCCGCCCGCAGACCTAAGTCAACTCAATCAGTCCGGCGCTGGTGGGAGAGAACCCGCAGGCATCAAGGTAAAACGGCTGCAGATCAGCATCGAAATCGACGTGCAGCCATTCACAGCCCGCCGCTCGTGCACCGACGACGGCCTCAGCACAAAGTCGACGGCCAACACCACAGCGGCGGGTTCGGCGAGCAACGATGACGTCCTGAATCCAGGCGTGAACCGCACCATCCCATGGGATGTTCACAAAGCCAACCAGCCCCTGGCTGTCAGTCGCCACAACCCAGCCAAGACTGTGTCTTGCCGTCAATACTGCCCAATCATCTTCAATGAGCCGGTGCTCAAAGGCTTCAGCGTGTAGTTCGTTCAGTGCTGCATTACTGATCTCGCCCCGCCACTGGTAGGAAATCTCATTCATTGCAGAACCGTAGCGTCGGCCGCGCGGCTACTCCTGCGCATTTCGAAGGCGTAGCCTTACACGCATGGGCTTTCTGCGGGGCACAATCGACAGACAAGTGCTCATCGCATATCGCATTGACGTCGATCACGTTCGGTCCCTCGTACCCGAACCATTCACCCCAGACGTAGTGGATGGCAGCGCGATATGCAGCGTCTCACTCGTGTCCATGCATCAAATTCGCCCTCCCTACTGCCCTTCCGTACTCGGATTCAGGGCAGAAAGCGCTGCTCACAGCGTGGCCGTCATCTTGCCGAGCGGGCAGCACGGCATGTATGTACTCCGCCATGACAGTTCGTCGTCGCTCAGCCGCATGTCGGGCAGCAGAGTTTTTCCCGGAGAGCTTCATTCGAGCACCTTCAGCGTCGCCGAATGCAGCACAGACATAGACATCCGGATGAAAAGCCACAACAGCCCCACCACCGTCATCGCCAAGGGTGACATCGTCACAGATCTTGACTCCGGTTCGATCTTCGGATCACTGGAACGAGCCACGCAGTTCTTTAGCGACGGCGCGAGTCACTACGTAGCAGCCCACCTACCCAGTGAGTTCGTCGGAGTGCGACTCGATGCACGTGACTGGATCGTTCAACCGCTCGATCTCTCGCTGGCCAAAGCCTCCTACTTTGAGGACGGCCATCTCATGCCAAGTAGCAGCGTGACGTTCGACAGTGCAATGATCATGCGAGGCATAGACGTAGATCGCATCGAGCTGGACCCGACCAGCGGAGACATCCTGCCCGAGGCCTCACGTCACTAGGTTTCACACGACAAAGAGCAGGACGCATCCATGACTAACAGCACAGCAGACGTCGTCATCGTCGGCGGTGGGATCATCGGGCTCTCCATTGCCTACCAACTGTCCCGCAGATTTGCCGGACGAGTCGTCGTAATCGAAAAAGGATCCGCAGTAGGAGAGGGTTCTACCGGAGCGAGTTCCGCCTGCCTCCGGCTCCGCTACAGCAACACCGAAGTGATCCAACTCGCTCTCGATGGTCTCAACACCTATCGAGACTGGAAGTCCTTCACCGGGCTGGACCAGCCTCGCGCCGCTGCAGAGCGAACCGGCGTGCTCTGGACCCTGGGAGAGGACCAGGCAACCGTCATCTCAGAACGTGATCGACTGCTGTCGCTCGGCGCCGCAGCACTCGTTCTCACCGGGGACGAACTGGCCGAGCGATTCCCGACCATCTCAACCTGCAGCAGGCCCCTCGACCTCACCGGAGAAACCGAACACGAGTGCAACACCCACAACTCTTTTCTCTACGAAGAAGACGGTGGCTACTGCACAGATCCGGTTGGAGCTAACCAGGACCTGCTTGAAGCCTGCGTACGAGATGGCGTGGACGTTCGGCTCAGAACCAGCATTGAAGAGATCCACACGACCGGCGGAAAGATCGTCGGTGTAACCCTGAGCGACGGTTCGCACATAGACACTCCCCAGGTCGTCAACGCCGCAGGACCGTGGTGCAACGACGTCAACGAACTGGCGGGTGTCGAACACAAGTGGACGCTGCAGCCGCTGCGCATTCAAGTGATGCTGCGGGCCACAATCGAGTCAATACCCGGCGGTCTACCAATGGTGGGAGACACCCTTTCGGGCATCTATTTCCGACCCGAGAGCAATGGCCAACAGATACTCATGGGCTCTGTGCGTCCTGAGGATGAAGAGGAATCGGTCGCTGACCCTGACAATCTCAACCTACAGATCGACGAAGATCTCAAGCAGCGCATGCTCTACGGACTCCACCACCGCCTCCCAGGTCTAGAGCATCGCGGTCGCGTTACCGGAGTGGCAGGCCTTTACACCATGAACGAACAGGACGTTCATCCGGTGGTCGGACCCACACACGTCGACGGCTTCTACGTTGCGAACGGCTTCAGTGGCCACGGCTTCAAACTTGCCCCTGCGGTCGGCTCACTCATGGCGCAGATCCTCACCGGTGAAACTCTTGAAGGTGACACCAAAGTATCGCCTGAGTTCTTGTCGATAGAGCGCGAGAGCCTGGCCGTACGAGAGAAAAGTGTGCTGGCCTAGAGCAGGCTTACCAGCAACTCCCGGGTCGCTGAGAGTTCGTCGGCGTCTCCAAACTCAGAGGCAGTGAACATTGTCGCCCCAGCCTCAAAGAGACCCGCTATGCGCGTGGCGACCTCGTCTACTGACCCGATAATGGCGACATCCTCAGGACCAGCCGCCCCTTCACGGTCGAGCATCGCACGATATGAAGGAAGCTGCCCATAAATCGCAAAGTCTTTGGCCGCCTTGGCTCTTGCTGAATCTGCGTTCTGGGTGACGCACACAGGAAGCGACACGAGCGCACGAGGAGTTGCACGGTCCGCTGCCTCCGCGCCAGCGGCCATCACCGGGACAATGTGATCGCGCAGCGTCGCAGGACCAACCATCCATGTCGCGGTTCCATCGGCAACGCGCCCTGCGAGCTCAAGCATCTTGGGTCCCAGTGCTGCCAGAATGACCTCTGGCCGCTGCGCTTGCACGTCAATCGCACCACGCCCAGTAATCGTCTCACCCGAGGCATTCGCTGGTTGTCCAGCCAAGATCGGCATCAGCACATCCAGGTATTCACGCATATGGCGCAGAGGCTTTTCATAGGACAAGCCCCACATGCCCTCAACCACAACCTGATGCGACAGGCCAATACCCAGCACCAACCGTCCCTCGCTCACCTGGCTCACCGTCATCGCCTGCTGAGCGAGCATCATGGGATGCTGGCGATACGTCGGCACAACAGCCGTGGCAAAGCTGATGTCAGACACCACCGTCGAAGCGACAGCAATCGCCGTTAGTGTGTCGAGGCCGAATATCTGAGGCATCGAAAAGGTACTGAAGCCCTGCTCAGCAGCCGTTCCTGCTCGTTTGATGAGTTCGTCGACAGTCGAAGCGCTGCCGCTGATGCCAATGTCCATTGCAATCCCCAGTTTGGTCTCGGCGGAGATTAGCTCAGGTTGAGAATATTGCCCTCATCGTCGATGTCGATACTTGCCGCGGCTGGATGCTTTCCAAGCCCGGGCATCGTGCGCATGTCACCACAGATCGGGTAAATGAAGCCCGCTCCGACCGAGGCCCGCACCTCGCGCACAGGCAACGTCCAGCCCGTAGGAGCACCCTTGAGCTTCGCGTCAGACGACAACGAGAGGTGTGTCTTGGCCACGCAGATTGGTAGATCTCCTAAC
>CAYUOD010000284.1:0-1183 GCA_964446225.1 uncultured Acidimicrobiales bacterium
CGGTCACGAGTCCCACGAAGCGGTTTCGCGCCGAGCGGGACACGTCTCCCAGTCGCTGTTGTTCGTTATGTGCCGCGGCCATGCGAGCGAGATCTGGTCCGTCAATGACCCGATGCCCGCCGTCGGTGCGCCTGGATTCCAGTTCGCCAGCGTCTACCCAGCGACGCACAGTATCGCTGCTGACGCCCAGAAGTTCAGCAGCTTGTCCTATGCGATACTCGCTCATGCGAGGATTGTAGCGATAAATCCCCGCAAATACGAGTTGTTAGCTCGTTGAGTCGTCCTGGGGAGCTTCCCAGTTGGACGTCTCGTCGCCGCGAACTGGCTCTGGAACGAGCAGCGGCTGCTCGGGTTGGTGTTCCTCGCCATGCTTGACCAGAGTGAGTCGTGCGCCACCAAAGGCGATCGCTCCTCCGATGACAGCGAGGTAGATGCCGATCCCGATCGCAAAATCTATGCCGGGTGCCTGGCCGCTGTAGTCCGACTTGTCGGCATAGGCGCCATAGGCCACCCAGAGGGCCGCGAACGGAGCGATCCTTGAGATGTAGACGAGGGGCGCCAGTGCTTCTGGCTTCACCATTGCGGCGATTGCCAGTCCGAACATGGCCAGACCGCCAATAAGGAGGACCCAGCCAGCTGTCACATCGAGAATCTTGTCGTTGCCGAATCCGGCTGCTGTCACTCTCGGAAGAAATGCAGCGAGACCCAGCAGAGCGCCCCCGGCCGCGGTCAGTATCAGTGCATGTTGTTTGGTCATAGCTATCCCTGTGTTCTCGCACACCCGCCTAGAGACGCGCTCGTTACTCAGTTATCTCGGTGGGGGTGGCCAGGCACATAAGGCTTTGAGCTGAGGAAACAGCAAGTGAGGGGCCTGTGACTAGCGGGCGATCAGCTTCCGGTTATTGAACTTTGCCTTCATGTAGTCGCTGTTCATCATGGCGATGAAGTCAATCGAGATCGACTTCGGGCAGGCCTTCTCGCATTCCCCGTAGTTTGTGCAGGAGCCAAAGAACTCTTCCATGGTTTCCACCATGTTCTCCACTCTGGACCAGCGCTCGGCGTGGCCCTGAGGCAGCAGCCCGAGGTGTTGAACCTTGGCTGCTGTGAACAGTTGACCAGCAGAGTTCGGGCATGCAGCTATGCAGGCACCGCAGCCAATACACGCGGCTGCATCCATCGAGGC
>CAYUOD010000284.1:1283-2415 GCA_964446225.1 uncultured Acidimicrobiales bacterium
TGGCGCCATACTTTGAGCGTTACATGCATTACTTGTAGCTCCTTTGTGCCAGCTTGACGTATTTGAAAGTCAGGGGTTCCTTGTGGTGAACCGGCTCTGAGTCAGGTCCGGTGTACTCCCAGGCCGAGACATGGCTGTAGTCCTCATCGTTGCGCAGCGCCTCCCCCTCTTCTGTTTGAGATTCCTCACGGAAATGACCACCGCAGGACTCCTTGCGGTCAAGCGCATCTCGACACATCGTGTCAGCCAGCTCCAAGAAGTCGGCAAGTCGCAAAGCTGACTCAAGCGTCTGGTTGAAGTCGTCTGAGGAGCCGGGAATCTTCAGGTCACTGTAAAAGTCGGCCTTGATCTCAGCTATTTGTTCGATGGCAGTCAGCAGGCCTTCAGCGGTTCGCGCCATGCCGCAGTATTCCCACATGATCTTGCCGAGTTTGCGATGGAAGTAGTCAGGACTGTGGGTTCCGTCGATGCCCATGAGGAGCTTCGCACGCTGGTTCACCTCATCAATTGCGTCGGTGAACACCGCGTCATCGGTGGGCACGACGGGCTCGCCGAGGCGAGGCGCCAGGTATGCAGAAATCGTGTTGGGCAGCACGAAGTATCCATCTGCAAGGCCCTGCATGAGAGCAGAAGCACCAAGACGGTTTGCGCCGTGGTCGCTGAAGTTGGCCTCTCCGGCCGCATACAGACCTGGCACTGTGGTCATGAGTTCGTAGTCGACCCACAGTCCACCCATGGTGTAGTGCACCGCTGGGTAGATGCGCATTGGTACCTGGTACGGGTCTTCGCCGGTGATGTTCTCGTAGATATCGAAAAGGTTTCCGTAGCGATCCTCGATTGCTGCGCGACCGAGGCGGCCGATTGCATCGCTGAAGTCGAGGTAGACGCCGTTCTTGAGCGGACCCACCCCGCGGCCTTCGTCGACGACGATCTTCGCGTTTCGAGATGCGACGTCACGAGGTACGAGGTTGCCGAACGCCGGGTAACGGCGTTCGAGGTAGTAGTCGCGTTCCTCTTCTGGAATGTCCTTGGCTGCGCGCGTCTCATCCTTGGAGACCGGTACCCAGATGCGACCGTCGTTACGCAACGACTCGCTCATGAGGGTGAGCTTGGACTGGAAC
The DNA here is from genome assembly GCA_964446225.1 of uncultured Acidimicrobiales bacterium. Lineage (GTDB taxonomy): Bacteria > Actinomycetota > Acidimicrobiia > Acidimicrobiales > Poriferisodalaceae > CAYUOD01. Next base: position 2,405 of record CAYUOD010000284.1, read on the forward strand.
TCGTCGCTCTG
>CAYUOD010000284.1:2515-4293 GCA_964446225.1 uncultured Acidimicrobiales bacterium
TCGCCCTCGGGGACGTTGGAGTTGAGTTGCATGGTCCCTGTTCCTCTAGAGCAATCCAGCGAGTGCAACAGCACCCTCAAGGTAGGTGGGCTCGACATAATCCACGAGGCCGGTCATTACCGCAATCGGGAAGCTCACGTTTCCAATCACAATGATTGCGGCAAATCCAACGGCAAAATGCCGCCTCATTCGGTTGTAGCGGGGGCTGTTGATGCCAAGACTTTGGAACATGCTCCAGGCCCCGTGGAAGATATGCATGCCCAGGAGCAGATTGGCAATGATGTAGACGATTGCCACCGGTGTTCGGTCAAAGCTGGCCACGAGGTTGTTGTATGGATCGCCGCGCACAAAGTCCGGATTGGCGAAGCCCCAGGTGAGATCGGCCAGGTGGAAGATAAGCCAGAGGCCGACGATCGTTCCTGTCCAGCGCATCGAACGGGAAGCGAAGTTCACCGCGATGAGATCGCGTGGGCTTTCGTACTTGACGTTTGCGGCCCGGTTCATCCTGGTGAGGGTCACGAATGAGTGAATGTGAATCGCGAACATAGCGATGAGACCGATGCGGAAGGCCCACAGCACGACGGTTCTTGGCAGTAGCGGAACCAGGAGATCTCGCAGTGCCTCGCCGTAGTGGAACATGTCCGCTGCACCCAGGTAGATCTTGAGATTGCCGACCATATGGATCAGTACGAAGCCAAGTAGGCCCATCCCGGTAATGGCCATGACCCACTTTTTGCCTACCGCAGTCTGGTAGACGTTGAGCGGGAAGGGCATCTGTACCGCTGGTTTGGGGCGGCGTGCAACCTCGGGTCTGCTCCGGATTGGGGTTGCCATGTGTTCGGCCTCCATCATCGACTGGGATACCGCTCGCCGCTATGTGTTGGATGCGGCAGAACGCTGCGTTCTTTGTGGACGTTAGTCGTCTCATCCCATCGTACGAAACGATGAGGTCGCAGAGTGACATCTGGCCATATGGCACAGCGCCGCGTTATGTCAGGGTTCTACGTCCACGACGTAGGCGGAGCCCACCACGAGGTCCGGCGTGCGGATCTCAAGGCGCAGTAGAAGTCGGCCCGTGTGTTCGGCGACTGCTTTGATATTGGCTATGTGGGTCACGGAATCAGGCTCGATGTCGCCGGTGAAATCCCAGGACCTGCTCTTGTCTACGAGTTCGATTGTGGCCGTGAGTTCGATACCGTCCATTTGTGTTCGGAGGTCGTTCACGATGTGGAGGTTGACGCTGAGTTCATCGCCCACGACAAGCGACTGCGGAATGCCTGAGGCGATGGCCAGTAGCGGGCGGTAGCTCTGCTGCAGGGTGGTCATGGCAAGCTTGTGTCGGCCACCGTGCCCGATAAGGCCAAATCCGATGCCCGGTTCAGCGTCGCGCAGCGCATATACGGCGATCCCGCCGACGGGCCGGTACTTGAGCAGCCTGAGGTGTTCGGTGATCTCTCTAACGACGCCAGCCTGGTAGCGCTGTGTGCCCAGAATCCACTGGTCTGCACTTGTGAAGTTTGCTGGTGGTACCCGTGAACAGAGCAGAGCGGCCTGTAGCCCGTAGGTCTTCTCGACGAACTCCCAGTCGACATGGGGCCAGTCGGCGTTGCCGAGATACTCGAGTGCACGCGTCGGCACTGCCTGTGCTCCGAATTCGCTGACGAACCGTACGGCTCTGGGCCAACATTTCGAGACCTGTGCGATATCTGTGACTTGGCCGTGGTACCAGCCGAGCCACAGATGCGTGTCGGTTCCGTCCATCTGGGGTGGATGGGGCA
>CAYUOD010000285.1:0-4290 GCA_964446225.1 uncultured Acidimicrobiales bacterium
CTCTCGCTCCGGTGAGAGCATTCAGATTATGAATGTGTTCGACACCCATCATTCCTGTGCCGATGACGCCGTACCGCAACTCGTCCATTCGTTGACTGTAGGTGTCGCGTGTACCCGGAGGAACCCATGACAGAAAACTTGGTGAACCCAGCCCATCGATTGTTAGGTGAATCCGAGTTGCAGGTCGGACCGCTGTCGTATGGCTTGTGGCGCTTCACCGACCCGGACGTAGACCGGGCGCAGCAGCTTATTGAGACGGCGCTCGCCGCGAGCATGAATCTTATTGACACAGCCGACGTCTACGGCTTCGACTGGGGTGGCACAGGCTTCGGATCGGTGGAGGATCTCCTTGGCGCTGTTCTTGGTCAGGCGCCGGGGCTTCGCGAGCAGATGACCATCGCTACGAAGGGCGGGATTCGTCCACCTGTGCCCTATGACTCCAGCGCGAGCTACCTGCGCTCGGCGTGTGAGGGGTCGCTGCGGAGGCTCGGCATCGAAGCTGTCGATGTGTACCTGATTCATCGCCCAGACCTATTTAGTCATCCCCATGATGTCGCCGAGACGCTCACGGCGCTGCGTGAGGAGGGCATGGTCGTTGAGGTCGGTGTCTCTAATCACACACCGGCCCAGGTTGCGGCTCTTCAGGCCCACCTGGACTTCCCCCTTGCGGTGATTCAGCCAGAGTTCTCTGCGACCTGCCTTGACCCGATACGGGACGGTACCTTCGACCAGGCCATGCAACTCGGTATCGTACCGATGGCCTGGAGTCCGCTTGGTGGCGGAAGTCTTGCGACCGTGGAAGGGGTCAATCCCGAGCTCCTGGGCGTTCTCGACGTTATTGCCGAGCGTGAGGCCGTAGAGCGCTACCTCGTTGCGCTCGCCTTCGTGCTGGCTCATCCCGCGGCACCGGTATGTGTCATTGGCACACAGAATCTTGACCGGATTGAGGCTTCGAGTGCAGCGCTTGGTGTACACCTCGATCGAGCTGATGTGTACAGCATTGTTCAAGCTTCAGAAGGGGTAGCGCTACCGTGAGTATTCCAGAGATCAGTTGGTTCTCGGCGTTGTGTGATGACGACTACGAGTTCCTGGGTGTGCCGGACGCGTCACTGCAGAGTTCGTGGGCTCACTGTCGTGACATTGTGCAGCGTGCAGACGAGAACGGCTTCGACAACATCCTGCTGCCCTCGGGCTACGCGCTTGGCATCGACGCGGTGGCATTTGCTGGCGGAGTAGCGCCGCTGACTCGCCAGATTCGGCTGCTGTTGGCTGTTCGCATGGGTGAGATGTGGCTACCACAGCTTGCCCGACAGCTTGCGACCATTGACCAGATGCTGCAGGGGCGTCTCACGATCAACATTATTTCGAGTGATCTGCCAGGTCAGTCGCTGGCGTCGGCACAACGATACGAGCGAACGATTGAGCACATGCAGGTGTTGCGCCAACTTCTGGACGGCGAGTCGGTGAACTTCCGTGGCGCCCACGTCGACCTGGAGATCGACCCTCCCCGCATTTCTACGGTGAGTGGACAGTGTCCGCCGTTCTACTTCGGCGGTTTCTCGCCGGCCGCCAAGGAAGCCGCCGCTGCTGCAGCCGATGTGTTCCTCACATGGCCGGACACGGTTGCGTCGGTCGCCAAGACGGTGGACGAGATGAGAGCGCGTGCTGAAGCGCACGGGCGCAGCCTGCGGTACGGCCTGCGCGCGCATGTCATCGTCCGGGAAACCGAGACAGAGGCACGGGCGGCCGCTGAGCGGCTCGTTTCGAAGCTCGACGACGAGACGGGGGCGTCCATCCGTGCCAAGTCGCTCGACACCACTTCGGTTGGTGTGTCCCGTCAGACCGACCTGCGTGAGGGTGCCGACGCTGACGGGTATGCCGAGGAGAATCTGTGGACCGGAGTTGGCCGAGCCCGCAGCGGAGCGGGTGCCGCAATTGTCGGTGACCCTGATCAGGTCGTAGCGAAGATTCGGGCGTATCAGAGTGTCGGAATCGAGGCATTCATTCTCTCGGGCTATACGCATCTCAACGAGTGCGATCTTGTGGCTGAACATGTGTTGAGCCAGATCGACCATTCTTGTCTTGACCCAGCAGGCACGTGATGGCGAGCCCGAGACGCAGAAGGCTCGACCTCCCGTCTGGGAGGTCGAGCCAATGCCTGCGGGAAGGTTTTCGTTAGCTGATTGCCGCACCTGCTGAGTCGAGGGTGAACCACACACCACCGCTGCCCTGACCGTTGGCATCTCCGGCTGCAGCGTCGCCACCGAAGTAGTACAGAGGCCAGTCGTTGTAGGTGGCCTGCTCGGTGCCGTCGTCACGGGTGATGGAACCCAGCTTGGCGCTGTCTACCCCGTCGCCAGCCATTACCTCACCGACCGCCGGCCAAGCCGAGATGCAACCGTCGTTGCATGCGCTGGTGCCGTCCTTTGCGTCGTTTGTGAACAGGTAGACCGTCATGCCTTCGCCGTCCACCAGAATTTCGCCGAGGTCGTTACTGGCGATCGCAACTTCGCCCATGTCAGCCATCTGGGATTCCGCTGCGGTGGTCGCGGCTGGCGGTGCAGCGGTTGTCGCCGCGGGTGCCTCGGTGCTTGGGGCCTCTGCGTCGGATCCGCTGTCGCCGCAGGCGGCGGCTATGACCGCAATTGCCATCATGATGATTGCCAGACGTGGTCGCATGGTGTTTTCTCCTGAGTCGTCTTACCCGTGATGGGCTTCGATGACCTTTACGCAGGAGGTGGCGGGACGGTTCGCGAAGAAGCTGGATTTTTTTGCGGTGAGGCGCTATCTGATTGCTCTGAGCGCAATCCAGCTACGCCTCACCCCGTGTGGGCTACTAGGCGACGACGACCGAGAAGCGCACCAGCTGGCCGTCGATCTTGCCTTCGTGCGCGTTTGGCCCAGCGTCGCCAGACCCAAGGCTGGTGGCGAGTACCTGCTCGGCAATGTTCGCCTCGTGAGTCTGCACGGATGAGGCGATCTCGTCGGGCAGCTCGAAGAGCACAGATATGCGGTCAGTGACGTTGAGGTCGTCGTCCTTGCGAGCTTGTTGAATGAGGCGGATGAGGTCGCGGGCCTGCCCCTCGGCATACAGCTCAGGGGTGACGTCGGTATCAAGCACGACGATCGCGTCGTTCGAGCGAAGTGCTGCGCTGGTGGTTCCTTCTGGTGCCACGAGAGCCAGCTCGAAATCGTCGCCGTGCAGTTCATGGTCACCAACCCGGACGCCTCCGTCTTCGAGGCGCGTCCAGTCTCCGGCTTTCGCGGCCTTGATCACTGCTTGCATGTCCTTGCCGAGTCGACGGCCGATGACCCGCCCGTTCGGCTTGAGGACAAATTCGGCGTGTCCGGCGAGGTCGTTTGTGAACACCACCGACTTGACGTTCACTTCGCTCGCGATGAGCTCTCTCAGGCCAGCCAGTTCTTCTACGTCGGCCCCGGCGACGAGAAGCTTCGCGAGTGGGAGGCGGGTGCGAAGGCCGTGCTCCTCGCGTAGGCCAAGGGCCGTTGAACTGATCTCCCTGATGCGGTCCATGTTCTTCACAAGCACCGGGTCGCCGGGCAGACTGTCGAGCTCAGGCCAGTTGGCCAGGTGCACACTCTGCTCGCCGGTCAGTCCGCGATACATTTCCTCGCTGATCATCGGCAGCAGTGGAGCGACAACCTTGGTGAGCGTGGTGAGCACGGTATAGAGCGTGTCGTAGGCGTCCTTCTTATCTTGTACCGATTCTGGCGAGCCACCCACAGGTGCCCAGAAGCGCGGCCGGCTACGGCGGATGTACCAGTTGTTGAGCGCGTCGAGAAAGCCGACGAACTTCTCACAGGCAACGGCCAGTTCGTAATCGTCGAGCGCCTCGGTAGTCTCTCGTAGGAGTTCGCTCGTCTTGGCGAGGATGTAGCGGTCGAGCAGTTGGGTCGAGTCCGTACGGAACTCGGCCTTGTGCATGTCGACGTTCGCGTAAAGGGTGAAGAAGGAGTAGGCATTCCAGACCGGATTGATGACAAGACGCACGACATCGCTGATGCCGGATCCGTCCTGGGCGATCTTGAGATCTCCGCCGCGCAGGATTGGTGAAGCCATGAGATACCAGCGCAGAGGATCCGCCCCAAGAGTCTCGAACATCTCCACCGGATCGGGATAGTTCCGCAGCTTTTTGGAGAGCTTCAGGCCGTCGCCATCGAGCACCACACCGTGGCAGATGACGTTCTGGAACGCCGGCTTGTCGAACAGGGCTGTCGCCAGGACATGCATCGTGTAGAACCAGCCGCGGGTCTGATTGACGTACTCGA
>CAYUOD010000286.1:0-4282 GCA_964446225.1 uncultured Acidimicrobiales bacterium
CATCTTTCATGCAGAAGGCAACATCCACGAGAGTGCCCATAAGCGCGAGAAGTTCGGGCTGACAGTCCAATGACGCTGGTGCCTCGCGATTTGTCACCAATATCTCTCCAGAAGAAGAAAAAACAACAAGACCATCATGCTGCAATGTAAGCGTGGAGGCACTATCTGTTCCAAACGATGCTGATGAGGTCACCAAGCAGGCCATAGACCTTGTCAAGGACTGGCTCACCGCGGCCTCCGCCTCAATGACGAGGTCTGAGCGTCACGAGATCCGCAGACTGTCGCGTCTGATCACCAGTGAACCCAGCGTGAAATTCACCATGCAGTTCTGTGATCGCGTTGCTCGCCCCGACATCGACCACGTAGCAGCTGAACAGATGGCCCGCCTGGCACGCAGCAACGACCTGCCACCATTTCTCACCCGCACGGACCGCATGCTGTTTCGCCTGGGCGGATACCTGGCCCCGAGACTGCCACGCCTCGTGATGCCGATAGCGCGTCTACGTATGAGGCGCATGATCGGCCACCTCGTCATCAACGCCAGGCCCCGCGTGTTCCGTCGCCACGTCCGCATCCGCCGCAAGCAGGGCTACGACCTCAACGCAAACCTGCTCGGTGAGTCAGTGCTGGGAGACGAAGAAGCCGCGCGCCGCCTGGGACGCAACACACAACTTCTTCACGGCAACGAAATCGACTACATCTCAGTCAAGCTCTCAGCCGTGACCAGCCAACTGAACCTGTGGGCATACGAGGACACAGCTGAACGGGTCTGCGAAGCCATGCGAAAGATCTACCGCTCGGCCCAGTCCGAGGCCAATTCTTCGGACCCCTCCAAGTTCGTAAATCTGGACATGGAGGAGTACCGCGATCTCCGCCTCACCATCGACGCCTTTCAGCGGGTACTGAGCGAACCCGAGTTCCAGGATCTGTCTGCAGGGATCGTGCTGCAGGCCTACCTACCTGACTCATTCTCGGCCCTTCAGGAACTCGTGTCATGGGGCAACAAGCGTCACAGCTCAGGTGGCGGGAGCATAAAGATCCGACTCGTCAAGGGCGCCAACCTGGCAATGGAGACAGTCGACGCCGAGCTACATGGTTGGCCTCAAGCCCCCTACGGCTCCAAGCTGGAGACAGACGCAAACTACAAACGGTTGCTGGACTGGGCTATGCACAAAGAGCGGCTGACCGGCGTTCGCCTCGGCGTCGCCAGCCACAACCTGTTCGACGTCGCCTGGGCCCTGCTCCTCTGTCGTGCAAGGTCAGTGGAGTCGCACGTCGACTTCGAGATGCTGCAGGGTATGGCTCCCACGCAGGCCGAACTTCTGCGCAAGGATGCGGGCGGACTGCTGCTCTACACGCCCACGGTCGCAAACAGAGACTTTGACACCGCAATCGGCTACTTATTCAGACGCCTGGAGGAGAACAGCAGCGCAGGCAACTTCTTGCGGGATCTCTTCTCGCTCAGCCTGAACAGCCCGGAATTCGAGAAGCACGAAATCGCGTTTCTCCGCTCGGCGGCTCTTCGAGGCCGGATAGACGAACACTCCTACCGCACACAAGACCGTGGGCATTCGCCACAACGCCAGTCTTTGAGAGAGGACTTCGTCAACGAGCCAGACACTGATCCATCAGCACCCAGGAATGGGCCATGGATTCTCGGACTCGCCGACGTAGACCTCATTGAATCGCCCGATCCCATAAGCGCAGTCGATGAGATCGGCCCGATCGTCCGGACTGCCCGTTCCGCTCAGCAAACCTGGTCCAAGGTGGTGCCAGAACAACGCAGAGAGATACTGCTCAGAGTCGCACACGAGATGCAACTTCACAGGGCGGATGCGATCGCCGCGCTCAGCGCCGAAGGCAACAAGATCTTTTCTGAAGCCGACGTAGAGGTCTCGGAGGCAATCGACTTCGCTCGTTACTACGCCAACACCTGCGTGGAACTCAGCCAAGTCCCCGCAACAAACTTCACTCCGCTCGGCACCGTGGTGGTGACTCCGCCGTGGAACTTTCCCTACGCAATCGCGGCTGGCGGTGTTCTGGCAGCCCTCGCGGCGGGAAACACGGTAGTTCTCAAACCAGCGCCCAGCGTGCCACGCTGCGCTGCTCTCATCGTCCGGTGCTGCCTGGATGCCGGTGTGCCGGCCGATGCACTCCAGCTTGTGTTCTGTCAGGACGGAGCCGCTAGTAAGGCGCTCATCAGCCACGATCTCGTAGACGGAGTGATTCTCACCGGAGCGTTCGAAACCGCTGAGTTGTTCCATTCCTGGCGACCCGAGCTTCCTCTCTTTGGCGAGACCTCAGGGAAGAACGCCCTCGTCATCACTCCTCAGGCCGATATCGATCTGGCAGTGAGCGATCTCGTGAAGTCCGCCTTCGGGCACGCCGGCCAGAAGTGTTCAGCCGCAAGTCTGGCTATCTGCGTGGCAGAGGTCTACGAGTCCAAACGGTTTCGACGTCAGCTCATGGACGCCACACGGAGCCTCAGAGTTGGACTCGCAGCTAATCAGGCCACGACCTTGAGCCAGTTGGCCGGAGCGCCGTCTCCCAAACTCTTGGCAGCACTCACGGATCTGAGTCAGGGTGAATCCTGGCTCGTGAAACCGAAACTCTTGGACGCGACCGAGAACCTCTGGACGCCGGGCATCAAGGTCGGTGTTACCCCTGGGTCCAGCTTTCACACAACAGAGTGCTTCGGACCTGTGCTCGGACTCATGCATGCTCATGATCTGACTGAAGCGATCAATCTTCAGAACGCTACGCCCTACGGACTCACCGCTGGCATTCACTCGCTCGACAGCGCTGAGATCGATCGTTGGCAAGAAACAGTGGTGGCAGGCAACCTCTACGTCAACCGCTCGATCACAGGCGCCATCGTGCAACGCCAACCCTTTGGAGGATGGAAGGCCTCGTCAGTTGGGCCGGGCGCAAAGGCCGGAGGGCCGAACTATCTCATGCAACTTGGCGCCTGGAACAACGACGGAATTCCAACCGCGTCACGCGCACTAGGCCAGGCCGTCAGCGAGCGCCTCGGTCTGCTCAGGCCTCACCTCAGTTCACACGAGGCAACGCTGCTCGAAGGAGCCACACGCAGCGACTCGTACTGGTGGGCCAGAGAGTTCGGTCGCGACCATGATCCAGCCGGACTCGCCGCTGAGACGAACATATTCCGCTACCGAGCCTTGCCTCAGCTACAAGTTCGCTTTGATGAGACGGGCACTCCGTTCGACCTCGCAAGAACAGACCTGGCAGCGCTGCTTGCCGGAGTCCATGTCGCAGTCTCAGCCGACTCCAGTTCTGCTCTGCTCACCAGTTTCGAAGACGTCACCTACGAAAACCATGAGGAGTTCGCGGAGCGAATGCGGTCCCAGTCCGTCGACCGCGTCCGGTTCATAGGAGAATCGGCGGCCGATCTCGGTGTCGAGTGCTACCTGGACAATGGACCAGCCATCCTGAACGGCAGAGTTGAGCTTCTCCGTTACCTGCGGGAACAGTCAGTCAGCCGCACACGGCACCGGTTTGGCAATCTCGTTTCAGAGAGCTGAGTTGGCTCTACGACCACAGCGTGCAGTTGTATTCCTGACAATGAGGCTCGTCTCGAACATCTGGTGGGTGAACTCGGCGTCAGCACCTTCCAGTTCATTCACCAGCAGACGAGCCGCGGCAGCCCCCAGTTCCTGCATGGGCTGCCGGACGGTCGTCAGGCCGAGCACTTCGGCAAGGTCCAGATCATCGAAGCCAACTACGGACATGTCCTGAGGAACCCGCACCTCCGACTCCCGCAACACCGAGATTGCTGCGATGGCCATCTCGTCGCTCAGTGCAAAAAGCGCGGTCGGTGGGTCGTCAAGGGTGAGCAGATGGCGCGTTGCCTCGCCAGCCCCAACCAGTGTGAATGCTCCGTCCACCACAAGCGTTGGATCGAAACATCCCGCGTCTTGCATCGCCTGCTCGTAGCCCCTCCGTCGAATCTGGGGTGCAGACGAGGGGTGATTGGACTCTGGTCCGGCGAGTAAAGCTATTCGGCGGTGACCAAGGTCAAGCAGGTGCGCCATCGCATGGAGTGCCGCAGCCCCGTTGTCGATTGAAACCGAGCTCAGTTTCTCGCTCTGGGCACCAACTGATACCGCGGTCGTGTCCACTGCAAACCGTGCGCGGAAGTCGAGATCCAGATCTACGAGGATCATGCCGTCAACGAGTAGATCCCGGTTACCCGAGCTCGAACTGAACGAGCGCTCGGAGGCCATCGTGAAGATCACAAGGTCGTAACCCTCCTCGGCAA
>CAYUOD010000287.1:0-4272 GCA_964446225.1 uncultured Acidimicrobiales bacterium
TCCTGAATCTTCATGAGGCGTTCGGTTGGGACCTGGATGATTTCCAGTGGCTCACACTGAACGGCATGAAGAGCGCATTCCTTGGCTTTGACGAGCGGCTGGACCTCATCAATCACGTCATTAAGCCCGGCTACGCGAAACTCAAGACCGAACTCTAGGCCGGGCGTGGTCAACTTGGGGCCGCTGTCGATTCCCTGACTACCAGCGAGACTTCCAGAACGTGCCGAGACATCTTCCCGGGTTCACCCGAGAGTACGTTGGTCAATAATTGAGTGGCCGCTGTCCTGCCCACGTCATAGGCAGGCTGTCTAATCGTTGTGAGTGGCGGTTTCGTGACCGCTGCGGCCGCTATGTCACCGAAGCCCACAACGGAGATATCTTCTGGCACATCAAAGTGCAGGTCACGAAGTGCTGCGAGAGCACCAATCGCCATGAGATCGTTGAGCGCGCATACAGCCGTGTAGGGCTGTGCGCCGTCGGGCGGGTGGTTCTTGACAGCCCGGACCCCACCACCTTCGAGATAGTCCTCCTCAACCACGGTGATGGAGCCACGAAAGGCCTCTGCGACCCCCACTCCGCGTTCGCGACAACTGCCGAGTGTGGGAGGCCCGGTGATGAGCAGGATGCTTTCATGTCCGAGACTGGAAAGATGTGTTCCCAAAAGCTGGCCGCCTTTGCGGTGGTCAGCGACCGCTACGACCAATGAGACAGACTCGATTTCCTCGTCAGCCAGGGCCATTGGCATGGTCGCGGCGAGTTCTTGCAGTTCCTGATCAGAGGGGGGAGCGCTGGCCACGTAAACGAGGGCATCCACTCCGCGTTGGCTCATCATCCTGAGGTGACGCAGTTCGCGCTCGGCGTCAAACCTTCCGCTGCCTATGACTGTGGTGAAGTTGAATTCGTTGGCGGCATCCTCGACTCCGGCGATGAGTTGAGCGAAGAAGTAGATGGTGATGTCGGGCACCAGCACACCGATTGTTCGAGTGGAGCCGTGGCGCAAACTTTGCGCAGCGTGACTCGGCACATATCCGAGGTCCTCTATGGCCTGTCGCACGCGTCTCTCTGTTGCTTCAGAGACGGGCCGGTTTCCGCTGAGAACGTGCGAGACCGTTGTTCGGCTCACCAGCGCTCTGGTCGCCACATCGGCGATCGACGCCTTCCGTCGAATGTCTCTCACAGCCAGGCCCCTTCCTCTTGATCACGGATCGTAATCTTGAAGACGTTCACCGTGGGTGACGTCAGACAGACGCGCCATGCGCCCGCCGATCTCGTCGGTGAGTGCCTTAACGTCAATGGTAAGGAGTTTGTGATTACGCAACAGTATCCTGCCTTCAACCAGTACCGTATCTACGTCGCCTGGCCTTGAGCTGTAGACCAGCGCGGCGGCGACGTCATGAATGGGCTGGCAGTGTGCGCCGGACATGTCGACAAGCGCGATGTCTGCTTTTCGGCCAACCTCGAGTGCCCCGATCTCGTCAGCGAGTCCGATTGTTTGTGCGCTTTGTGTGGTGGCCAGGTCGATTGCATGACCGGTTGTCAGCCAGGTGGCATCTTCTTCCACATACTTCTGGGTGAGCGCCGTTAGACGTTGTGCCTCAAGGATGTCGAGTGTGTTGTTGCCAGCGACACCGTCAGTGCCAAGGCCAACGGCGATCCCGGCGGCGTTGAGTTCGCGGATCGGTGTAAGCGGAGCGAGAGCGTGCTTGAGATACACCTTCGGACAGTGCGCGACACCCAGCGTTTCCTTGTGCTCGGCGAGCATCGGGATGTCTTCTGAGGTGATGCCGCAACCGTGGGCGATGATTACCCCGGCATCCAGAATTCCGGTTTGTTCGAGTACTTTCATTGGCGTGATTCCGCGCGACGAGAGACTTGAGACGGTCTGATTCATATTCTCTGCCGCGTGCAGATGTACGCGTATCCCGAGGCGCCGAGCGTGCTCAGCCGACCCGGAAAGGTCGTCATCATTGCACAGGTAGGTGGAGTGGGGTGCCAAGGAGGTGGTGATACGTCCGTTTGCTCCTCCGTTCCACCGCTCGGCAAATGCAGCCGACATCTCGAGTCCCTCATCGGCCTGCGACTTGCTGAAGAAGGCCCAGCCCAGATTTGCCCGCATGCCAGAGTCGGTTACTGCCCTGGCCGCGTCGTCCATGTAGAAGTAGTGATCGGCGAACGAGGTCACGCCGCTGGCGATCATCTCGGCGCACGCGAGCAAGGTGCCGAGATAGACGTCTTCTGGTGTGAGGTTGATCTCCATTGGCCACACGTACTTGTTGAACCAGTCGTGCACGGGGACGTCCTCGGCTATACCCCTGAACAGCGTCATGGCGCCATGGGCGTGACAGTTGATAAGCCCGGGTATCGCGACCAGACCAGCGGCGTCGATGGTCTCAGTGGCTGTCAACTTCTGGTCTGGGCCGATGAACCGGATTACTCCGTCTCTGATTCCGAGTGTTGTGTCGGGCTCAAAGTGAGGCTGGCTTCCCGCGTTGTTCCTGAGCGCGACGCAGCCCGTTATGGCTAAGTCGAATGTCTCTTGTGTGTCGGTCATGCTGTCTCCTCGAGTGGGTATGGCTGACCTATTGCGGCGGGCGGTATGGCCTTCTTGATGAAGCCAGCGAGCGCTACCAGCGTAATGACGTAGGGCGCCATGAGCAGGAAGTCACTGGGCACGGACACGCCGCTGTTCTGTAGGGCAATCTGCGCAGCATCTGAGAATCCAAAGAGCAGAGCCGCGCCGAAGGCCGGCCAGGGTCGCCAGCCACCAAAGATGACGGCAGCCAGTGCGATGAATCCTCGTCCTGCGGTCATTCCTTCGCTGAAGAAGTTGAGTTGGCCCAGCGAAAGGTAGGCCCCGGCGAGTCCAGCGAACATGCCGGACATGGCAACACCGATATAGCGGAGACGGTGGACGTCGACGCCTACGGTGTCGATCGCCTCAGGCTTGTCCCCTGCAGCGCGCAGCCTGAGTCCAAAGGTCGTGCGGTTGATGATGTAAGCAGAGATCGGGACCGAAATGAGCATGACGTAGACGATTGGCTGATGGTCAAACAGAATCGTTCCGAAGAAGGGTATGTCTGACAGCAACGGAATTGGCAGCGGCTTCATGTCCGGGACCGCTGGTGAGTTGCCGCTGACATCAAACACCTGTTGAAGGAGTAGACCGGTTATGCCAAAGGCCAGCAGGTTGATGGCTACTCCACTGACAAGTTGATTGACCCGTAGGGTGATCGAAAAGTAGGCGTGGATGAGCGCGATGACAACACCGAATACCAACGCTGCTGTGACGCCCAGCAGAGCACTCAAGGTCTGATTCCAGCCCAGCGAATCACCGATATAGCTGAACAGCACGGCGGTGAAGGCGCCTGTCAGCATGATGCCCTCAAGAGCGATGTTGATTACCCCACCGCGTTCGCTGAAGATGCCACCCATGGCAGCCAGTGCCAACGGTGTGGCCGCTCGGATCATTGCTGCAAGGGTGGCGGCCGAGAGAATTGTGAAGAGCACGTCCATGGTCAGCTCGTTTCTCCGGCGGCGACGGTGGCTCTGCGACGGCGAATGAAGGACAACAGGTGCGGCGTGGAGACAAAGAAGATCACGAGGGCCTGGATCATGAGAATCGAGTCAGTCGGCACGTCCGCCATGGTCTGCATGCCGCGAGCTCCTTGGGCCATGACACCAAAAAGGAATGCCGCTAGGACCACGCCCGGAACGCTATTGCGGGCAAGCAGAGCGACCGCGATTGCGGTGAATCCGAATCCGGGGTTCAGTCCCTGTTGGTAACGCTGAAACAGTCCCAGCATGATGACGGCACCGCCAAGTCCGGCAAGAGATCCGCTCATGAACATGACGCGCACCACGATCTGCTTCGGCCGTATCCCCGCCTGGCGTGCAGCGTCGGGATTCTGTCCGACAGTTCTCAGTTCATAGCCAAGTGGAGTCTTTTTGACCAGCCACCACACGGCCGCGGCGGTAATGAGCGCAATCAGGATTCCCGCGGAGAGGCGCGATGGCTCGAATATTCTCGGCAATATTGCTGAGTCCGCCACTTTGGCTGTTTGCGGGATGTCGAGGTCCGTTACTTCTTGCATTGGCCCGGTGACCATGAAGTTGATAAACGAAAATGCCACGAAGTTCAGCATGATCGTGCTGATGACCTCGTGAACGCCTCTGGTCGCGAGCAGGACTCCGGCGATCCCCGCCCACAGTCCGCCGGCAATCGCCCCGGCGAGCAGCGCTAGCGCCACGTGCACAGGTGCTGGCCCGCTGAAC
>CAYUOD010000288.1:0-4233 GCA_964446225.1 uncultured Acidimicrobiales bacterium
CGCACCAGGGCATAGTGCCCTAGACCGGTGGCACGCCGTGATGGCGTTCTGTGAAGATCCGACTCTTGCCTCTCGCCGCGTCAAAACGTAACAAGATCTCCCGTCGCAGATCCGTATGTGCCACCACCACGTCCACAACAAGCTCCGAGGCGAGGCGGAGAAGATCTACATCCTCGGAGTACTCGGCCTTGGCCGCCTCGACGTACGCCGCCCGCTCATCCAGGTCCTCAATCGCCGCGATCTTGTTGGCATAAACGGCGTTCACCGCCGCCTCTGGGCCCATCACTGCGATCTCGGCGTTCGGCAAGGCAATCGTTCCGTCGTTCCCAAAGGCCGGGCCGCACATGGCGTAAAGGCCAGCACCGTAGGACTTCCGCAGCACCACGCAGAGCTTGGGGACAGTGGCTTCGCTCACCGCCGCGACCATCTTGGCGCCATGGCGGATGATCCCCTCGCGCTCCACCTCGCTGCCGATCATGAAACCGGGTACATCAGAGAGGAACAGCAGTTGTACGTTGAACGCATCACACCACGTGACGAACCGGGCGGCTTTGTCAGCTGAGTCACCAAACAGCACGCCACCCTTGTTCTCAGGGTTGTTCGCCACCACTCCCACCGGCCGCCCGTCCAGGCGCGCGAATCCGACCGCCAGCTCCGGAGCGAAGTCCGGCTTGATGGCAAAGAACGACCCCTCATCGACCAGGCAGTCGATGACTTCGTGAATGTCATACCCGGCGCGCTCATCGGTGGGGATGACGTCCGCCGCGAATTCACGGAGGGGTTGGCGTGCTTCAGACACGGGCGGATCCACGCGGAACGTGCTCGGAAGATACGACAGCACCCACTGCATCTGCTCAATGGCATCGGTGTCGTCAGCAGCGAGATTGTCCCCGCAGCCGGACACCGATGTGTGCATCCGTGCACCACCCATTTCTTCCAGGCTCACCTTCTCGCCAATCACCATCTCAGCCATGCGAGGAGAACCGAGGTACATCGACGCATTCTGGTCGACCATGATGATCACGTCACAGAATGAAGGGATATAGGCACCTCCCGCCGCGGAGGGACCGAACAAGCAGCAGATCTGCGGCACCCTGCCAGAGATTCGGTTCTGGTTGTAGAAGATGCGACCCGCGCCCCTACGGCCAGGGAACATCTGCACTTGATCGGTGATGCGAGCCCCGGCGGAATCCACCAGCCAGAGCAGCGGAACCTCGTGCTCAAGCACGTATTCGGTGGCACGAATCATCTTCTCGACAGTGCGCGCCCCCCAGGATCCAGCCTTCACGGTGGGATCGTTCGCCACGACATAGACGGTGCGGCCAGCGACCTTGCCGATGCCGGTCACTACGCCATCGGCGGGCAGATCCTCGGCTGCCGCATTAGCGAGAAGTCCGTCCTCGACGAACGAGCCGGAATCCAGGAGCAGCGCCAGACGCTCTCGAACGAACAGCTTGTTCTGCTGCTCCAGCTTCTTGGCTCCGCGCGCCAGGTTGCCCTGAAGCGCCCGCTGCGTCGCGGCTGCGATGCTTTCAACACTCGACTGTTCCACAGCGTGATCGTACAGCGGCGCTAGCCCCTACGCCGGACCCGCATCTTGATCGGTGTGGCGCCCAGGTCGAACGCCTCACGCAGACGACGTTCGAGGTAGCGCAGGTAGGTCCGGGGAAGTTCCTTGTTCACGAACAGGGTGAACGTCGGAGGATTTGCCGCTCCCTGAGTGGCGTAGAGCACCTTCGCTCCGGCCGGTGCTGGTTGATTCTGCTGGGCGGACTGAATGACCTCATTTACGCGCCGAGTCGGAACACGCCTCTCGTAGGCCTCAATCGCAGCGCCGATTGCCGGCATGAGGTGATGCACACCCTTGCCAGTGAGAGCGCTGATCTTGAGGACCGGAGCCTCACCCAGGAAGTGCAGCTTGTCGCCCACTTCCCAGATCACGGCCTTGCGCTGCTCGGGATCGAGGTTCTCCCACTTGTTGAGCAGAATTACAATCGGACATCCAGCGCCATCGACACGCTCGGCGAGACGCTGATCCTGATGGCTCACGCCTTCGGTGGAGTCGATGACGAGCAGAGCCACATCGGACTTGTCGACCGCCTGCAGCGCCCTCACCACCGAGTAGTACTCGGTCCCCGTATCGACCCGGGCGCGACGCCGCATGCCGGCGGTATCCACAAAGCGGAT
This sequence comes from uncultured Acidimicrobiales bacterium, assembly GCA_964446225.1. Lineage (GTDB taxonomy): Bacteria > Actinomycetota > Acidimicrobiia > Acidimicrobiales > Poriferisodalaceae > CAYUOD01. The sequence continues at coordinate 2,188 of CAYUOD010000288.1, forward strand.
GTCCCCGTCCTCTGTGGCAACGACGGTGTCGACAACATCTCGGGTCGTACCAGGCATGTCGTGCACGACGGACCGGTCCTCGCCAATCATGCGGTTGAAGAGCGTCGACTTGCCGACGTTCGGACGGCCGACGATCGCCACCCCCGGGATTCCGTCATCGACTTCCAGGAGCGGAAAGTCCGCTTCCTCCAACTCAGGAAAGTAGCTGAGCACCTCGTCCAGAAGATCGCCCACAAGGCGACCGTGCAGCGAGCTCACCCCGTGGATGCTGCTGAGGCCAAGGCTGGTGAAGTCCCACTGCAGGTGCTCGCGTGTCTGCCCGTCGATCTTGTTCACCACCAAAAGTGTGGGAATCTCCATCCGCTGAAGCTTGCGGGCCACGAGCGAATCCTCTTCGGTGATCCCCGTAGTGCCGTCGACCACGAACAGCACGACATCGGCGTCATCCATGGCTTTCTCAGCCTGCGCTGACACCTTCTTGTCGAGCTCCTCGCCGCCAGGCATCCAGCCGCCGGTGTCAAGCAGGCGAAACTCACGACCACGCCAGTCGGCCATCTCCTCTTTGCGGTCACGGGTAACGCCAGGGCGCTCCTCGACGATCGCAGCTCGGCGACCAATAATTCGGTTAAACAGTGTCGACTTCCCAACATTGGGTCGTCCCACTATTGCGACGAGCGGTTGGCTCACGCCGCACTCCTTCGTTTCAGAGAAATGGCGTCTCTCAACGCATTTCCATCAGTACTCACAATTTCGACATCACGCGGCAGATCAGCCACGGTCAGCCCATCCAGGAACTTGTCCTGGGACAGGCATACGTCAGGTAACAGGTAGCGGTGCCCGTGCGGCTGCTGGCTTAACACTCGCTGCAGATCCTCACCCACCATCAAGCCTGTCACGCCGATATTTCCACCAAAGAACTCGTTTGCGACTTCCACAATACGCACATCGTCTCGGCCGAGCGAGGCCACGATAGGTGCCAGCACCTGGGCTCCGAGAGGGCCGGTGAGAATCGCGATGGGGGCCCGACCCCGGGGCCGGATCTGCAGCGTATCGCTGCCTGTTCGCGGTGCGCGGTAGCCCTCGGCCGGCGCCCCGTCGACCCAGGAGAAGAAACCGGCGACTGGCGAGTGCGCAGCCTCACTTTGACCAGCAAACTCAAGCTCGAAAGCTCTGGCCATCCCGATACCATCTTCGTGCATCGAGAATCCTTCATATGATTCAGCCTCAGGAAATGGACGACTGGCGAGCAGGTAGTACTCATCAGCAGCGAACACCAGACGATGTCCGAGCAGTTCCAAGAACCGCTCCTGCCACTCGTCAACGATGTCCACAACAGCCTCGGCCTCAAGTCTTGTGTGTGGACGCAGATTTCCCTCGGGGGCATGATCGCTGACACCGAGCGGCACAACACACAGACTTGCCAACTCCGGATACTGCTCAAGCACGCCGATGAGTGTTGCATCCAGTTCAGCGCCATCATTGACGCCCGGGCACACAACGATCTGCCCGTGTACCTCAACGTCGTGGTCGAGCAGTGCCCGCAGCCACCGTAACGAGGTTGCCCCGCGAGAGTTCCGCAGCATTTCCGAGCGCAGATCTGGATCTGTGGAATGGATGCTTACGTGCAGAGGCGCGAGTCCTTCGGTGACAACACGCTCGAGATCAGATTCAGTGAACCGGGTCAACGTCGTGAAGTTGCCGTAAAGGAACGAGAGACGGTAGTCATCATCTTTAAGATAGAGGCTCTTCCGCATGCCCTTGGGGAGCTGATAGATGAAACAGAACTCGCAGTGGTTATCACAGGTGCGGACCTGATCAAAGAGCGCCGAGTGCACCTCGGCGCCCAGTGCCTCGCTGGGAAGTTTGGCAACGACGACCTGCTGGGTCAGTCCCCCTCGCGAGATCTCAAGATCGGGATCCTGCTCATCCACCAAGAGCCGGTACTGGATGACATCGCGCGGCCGAACCCCATTTATCGAGAGAATCTCATCACCTATCGCCAGGCCCGCTCTTTGCGCGGGAGACTCAGGATGGATCGCAACGATC
>CAYUOD010000289.1:0-4216 GCA_964446225.1 uncultured Acidimicrobiales bacterium
TCCCGAGCGGCTCAAGTTCATCGGACTACCCGTGCACCGGGTCTACGAGATCACGCTGCCGGAGCTTCCCGCGATCGCGGAGGCTGAAGCTTGCGCTGAGAAGTTAGCCCGTTACCGGCGCGTCGCGCTCGGTCGCGATGTGTATGACCTCGCGCAGTTCGCTGCGGGCGCGATGGATGAGGCGCTCGTGCGACGCCTGTGGGTACTCAAGGTGTGGGGCGACGTCGTCGACGATGGTCGGGGCGACAAGCCGGCAGACCCGGCCGATGTTCTTCACCCAAGATCTGAAAGCGATTTCGCGCCCGATTCGATAGGGAAGCTTACGCGACCAGTCGACCTCAAAGGTTGGGAGAGGATCGTCCGAGAGCGCTTCGGGTTCCTCGCCGCACTAGACGAAGACGAACAGCGATGGGCCAACTGCGACCCGCGCCACCGCCACGAGATCGAGTCCGTAATCACCGCTGGTGGGTTCGCGTAGAGGTCGGTCCTCGACTTGCATTGGTCGCCAGCTTGTTGAACGTAAGCAAGTGCTATTCACAGACAGCGGACGATAGGCGCAACTGACAAGCACCAGGTAGATGGCACTGTTCGGAACGAGTCGACGATCGCCAACATGGTCTTCCGCAAGGACGACGCGGGGTGGAGCAGTCTGGTAGGTCGTCGATCTCATAACCCGAAGGTCGCAGGTTCAAATCCTGCGTCGGCGGCCACTCAAATATGAAGGCCCGGATCCGCAAGGTTCCGGGCCTTTGTCGTTTTCGGTATCTGGTCTGTCATTGGTCACAAACGACTATGTCAAATCTGTTCCAAATGTCTCCGAAACCTGCAGGTGAAATGCTCTGGGTCGCGTGACGCCGCGACACACCAATGGGTGCGAACCCAGGGCAGCCCAAGATGGCTGACGGAGTAACTGTACCTTGCTGAACGTATTCGTTTGTATTACACTCGGCAGAGGTGGCTGATCTGTTCGATATCGACGCACTTGACGGGGACGACCCGTTCGAGATCGACTCTCAAGCCGCTCACCTGTTCAAACATGCACCATTTGGTATCGATGACGTCTTCGAAGTCTGGCAATCCGACCCGCTGTTCTACCCCGCCGTCCCGCCGGCCCATTGGCTGATGGTCGCCCAGATCGGCTCCGACGTTCTCGTTGTGCCGCTAGCACCGCTCGGTTCGGGAGAAGCGAAACAGTGCCGGCCGATCGGGTGCTACATGGCGGCCACGCATCTAGCCAATCGTTACCGGGAGGATCAATGACCAAGAAGATGACCCAAGCTCAGGAACATGAGTTTTACGCCGACCCCGCTAACCAGACCCCGCAAGGGCCGCCGCGACGCCGTAAAGCGAAACTTACCGAACTGGTGCCGGTCCGGTTCCCGCCCGAGACCCTGGAGAAGGTCAGAACCGCCGCTGACGCCGATGACCGATCGGTTTCCTCGTGGATACGACGAGCTGTCGAACACGAGCTTGAAACCGAGACTGCCTGAGAGGCTCAGAAATACCATCACAGCGGTAAGCACCAGGACGTAAAGGGGAACAGAAATTCGTGTCCCATCAGCGGAAACACGTATTCTCAAGCGCTACCGGTCTCTCGCGTATAGGTCTCATACCCGAAGGTCGCAGGTTCAAACCCTGCGTCGGCGGCCACCACAGAATGAAGGCCTGGAATCGTTGAGGTTCCGGGCCTTTGTCGTTTTGGGGCAGGATAATCCCGCGACCCCAGCGCGGAAGGGCGTCTGGCCGGTGGGAGCGAGCTAATGGGGTGACGATGAGCGACCCAGCCGCGGTGGCGCGAGCACGGCGGTTCGCAAGCAGGTAACGGCGCTGTTTGCCGACCTGGTGTGATCAACAGCGTTTGGTGAGCATGTCGATCCTGAGGCGGCGCGGCCGAACTCCAGCCATAATTCGAGGTCCTCCGCTCGACGATCGAGCATCATGCCGGTCATGTCGTGAAGATGACCGGCGATGGTGTGATGGCGCTGTTCGGTGGCGGCTTCTTTGATCACGATCGTGGCGTGGGTGCCCGGTAGATTTCGTCACGAGATGTTCCGCAAATGGAGGGATCCGGCTACCGCTGGGTTGTCTGTTCGAGGAAGGCCTTGGTGTAGCTGGTGAGTGCAGCCGTGACGGTCGTTGGGTCAATAATCCCAGCAAGCGCCGAGATAGCAAGGGTGACTCCCGTGCTGCGCGGTGTAGCAAAGAGCCGTCGAACAGTCGGTAGACATCGCCGGCGTCTTTGGGCATGAGTCGCTCGGGTGTCTTGAGTCGGTCGCCAAGTTTGTGCGCCTTGGCTACGAGCAAAGCAGCTGGACCAGCAACGTTGACGGTCACGGCTCGATCGTCGTCAGATTCGAGCGGGGTGATCTCAAATGCGTCAAAGTCAACTATCGCGCCAGCCACCCCATTGCTCTTGCGTGCGGCGGTTTTGCCGTGATTACCGGGGAGTCGGGCTCCTCGGCGACCGGACTTCGAAACGAGTTCGGATGGAACGATCAGATCGACGGGCACGGTGATGTCGCCGTCGAACCCGGGACGCTCGAATCGCTGTTGCCAGATGCCTGGTTCGCTTGTGCGTTCGAAACCGGCGTTGAGCATGGCGTCGCCGAGGAGAGGGACAGCGGCGAGTTGCGCTGGGTCGATAGCGAGGTCAGCGTCGGTAGTGAACGGCTGATAGGTGGAGAGTCGCCCGGCTGTGCGGAGATAGACCGCTTGAGCACCAATCAGGACGATCGCTCCGATATGTGGCTCAAGAGCAGTGAGCGCATCGAGCAGGACCCGTCGAGCCTCCACATACTCGATGCGGGGCTGGTCGGTCATCGCAGCGCCACCTTTTTGGTCAGTGATGGCGCCTGCCAGCGGCTGGTCTTGATGCTCATCCATTCGATGAGCGCTTCGCCTTCGGCGGGCATGCGGCTGGGCCCGGTGAGGCAGTCGATAGCGGTCTGCGCGGCGGAGACATAGACTATTCCGTCGGTGATGGTGGTGAGTTCGAACACGATCTGATCGTAGGGCCGGGCTATGACAACGTTCCCGCCATTTCGTACCTGGCGGAGCCCTAGCGTGTCGGCCACACGTTCCGGATCGTCTGCGTAGACGACCGCAATCTCAGGTGCAGTGACCGACACTGTGGTCGCGGCAGCGAATGAGCCGGTGACCGCCCACCGTTTGAGCTTGCTTGCGCCGAGGTCATCGAGGAGTTGCCCTGGGCCAGCGGAAGCGACCCAGTTGGTTGTTTCGTTGGCGTCGAGCAATGCATAGCTTGACGCCAATTGCCGTAGGAGAGCTTCCCATTCAACGCTCTGGACTTTGCCGCGGGAGGGTCTGGTGATGAGCAACTCATCTGACAAGGTGGTGACGACTCGCGAGACGTAGCCGGGGTCGGTGTTGACCGCAGAGGCGAGTTCGCCAACCGTGTAGGGAGGCACTACTTCGACAAGTGTTCGAAGGAGCGCCCATGCCTTGGGGCCCCGCAGGTTCGGTCCCTTGACAGGTTTGGGCGACGGGTCTCGGGTGGCGCCGTCGAGGCGAATGTAGAGCGATGGTGCTTCGAGCAGCAGCGAGATGTTTCCGGAGTCATCGCCGTAGCTGAAACCGCGGTCGGTGAGGAGTGTGCGGGTGCGCTTGCTAAGCCACCGTGCGAATACGAAGGTCGGCCGATCAGGCTCGTCGAGGGCGATCGCCGATCGAGGATCGAGGTCTTGTCGGACCGCTATGTCGACCTGGCCACGATCGCCGTTCATGTTGGTCGCTTGTACCGTTCCACCGGTGACGGAGCGCCGGACAACCTCGATAGTCCACCCCGGGGGCATGATTGACGTAAGGGTGTTGACGGCAGCGTCGAAGCGCCGTCGGACAAGTTGTGGAATTGGCTTGCGTCCCATCGGCACTCCCATCAAAATCGGCCTGCTTATCACTCTACGGTAGTCTGTCTAGATGCTTGAATTGTTTGATTCAGACAAATATGTATTCTGGACAAGAAATCCCATGGATCTTCCAACGAACGGACTGACACGGGCTGCTGTCCACAGCAATGAGGCAATGCTGCAAACCGCTACAACCTCTGAAGACACGGGCCGAAACGGCACAAGATGGGACCAGCGGATACATGCTGAAATGGCCCTGAGTTAACTCATAACCCGAACGTCGCAGGTTCAAATCCTGCGTCGGCGGCCACTCAAATATGAAGGCCCGGATCCGCAAGGATTCGGGCCTT
>CAYUOD010000290.1:0-4214 GCA_964446225.1 uncultured Acidimicrobiales bacterium
CGACGCCGGGGGGAGGCACACACAAGGTTGGCTTCGAGCGGGCGCTCACGAAAGTCTGCAACGAGGCGCTGCGCGATCTCAAAGTGTTGAAGACCAAAGAACCCAATGCCACGGGTGACGATGTCCAGGAGGGTCTGGTGGCGGTCGTCAAGATCACCGTCCCTGAGCCTCAGTTCGAGGGGCAGACCAAAGAGATCCTGGGAACCGGGCCCGTGCAGTCCATCACGTACAAGGTTACTGCCGCCGGACTCAGAGCCTGGTTTAAGGGCGGAGGCAAGAAGGCGCAGATCAAAAGGGTCACCGACAAGATTGCTGCGGCCACCCGCGTTCGGATGGCCGCCCGGCAGCAGCGTGACACCATGCGGAGGAAGTCGGCCCTTGAGTCGGCCGCGATGCCGGCGAAACTCACCGATTGCCGGAGCCGTGATGTCGACCGCACTGAGCTGCTCATTGTCGAAGGAGACTCAGCCGCTGGCCCAGCTAAGAAGGGTCGAGATTCCGAGTTCCAGGCGGTGCTGCCCATTCGAGGGAAGATTCTCAACGCCGCGAAGTCATCGGTCAAGCAGGTGCTCGACAACGCGGAGGCCGCTGCAATATTCACTGCTGTGGGAGCCGGATCGGGACACCATTTCGACATAGAGCAGGCCCGCTATGGGCGCATCATCACCCTCGTTGACGCAGACGTTGATGGCAGCCATATTCGCTGCCTGCTGTTGACGCTGTTCTACCACTACATGCGGCCGATGCTTGAGGCCGGTCGCATCTATGCCGCAATGCCTCCGCTGCACTCCATTCGTGTCTCCAACGGCAAGGAGTACTACGCGTTTAGTGACGCAGAACGCGACGAGGTCATCGAGCGGCTCAAGGCTGAGGGCAAGACGCGGCTGTCGATCAGCCGGTTCAAGGGCCTGGGTGAGATGGATGTGGACGAACTTGCCAATACGACGCTTGATCCAACGAAGCGCACTTTGCGTCGCATCACGATGTCAGACGCCCAGGGTGCAGCCGAGATCTTCGACGTGCTGATGGGCAGTGAGGTGGCTCCGCGCAAGGAGTTCATCTACACAAATTCCGAGTTGATGGATCCGGATCTACTCGACGTCTGAGCCTTACTGCTCGACGGTGACCATCATTTCGATTTCAACAGGAATACCCATCGGGAGCGTGTGCATGCCAACAGCTGCCCGCGCGTGGTATCCGCGGTCTCCAAATACCTGCACGAGGAGATCTGAGCAGCCGTTGACGACCCGGGGATGGTCTGTGAAGTCGCTCACAGCTCTCACCATGCCGAATACACGCACGACCTGCTCGACTTGATCCAGCGACCCGAGTTCTTCTCTCATGGTGGACAGCAAATGTAAGCAGGTGAGACGCGCCGCGTCGTAGCCATCCTCGATGCTGTATTCATCGCCGATGACACCCTGCATGAAGCCTGACTCCGTGATTGGACCGTGGCCTGCAAGCCAGAGCTGGTTGTCCGAGCGGATGCAGGTCCGGTAGGTGCCGAGCGGGCGATTTGGCTCCGGAAGTTCGATCCCAAGCTCGGCGAGCCTGGCCTCAGCGCTCATGGTGGATTCCTAGTGTTCCCATGCACAAACTCTAGGCCGAGGTAGGCACGTTCGCAGAAATCCCGATGCCGAACTAGGTTAAGTCAGAATTCCAAGCGAACACGGGAGATCGTATGAAGGTTGCACTAGCTGTGGGCGATTTCCTGGAGCGGGCCGCGAACGTTTATGGCGATCGTGTTGGCATCGTGGATGAGCCAGATCCACCAGGCGGTTCTCTGGGGGAGTTGACCTGGTCCAGAGTCCGAGAGCTTGCGCGCGCTCAGGCCAGTCGTCTGGACGAACTCGGCGTGGCCCAAGGCGAAAGAGTCGCGATCGTCTCTCAGAATGCGGCGAGGTTGATGATCTCGTTCTACGGAGTCAGCGCATACGGTCGGATAATGGTGCCGATCAACTTTCGGCTCAACGCCGAAGAGATCTCTTTCATCGTCGGGCATTGTGGTGCGAGCGTGCTGTTGTACGACCCTGAGATGGCAGACGTCGTCGCTGACATCGACGTCAAACACAAACTCATGCTCGGCGCTGCAACCGATTCTGAGTTGTACAAGTTTGGCGTTGATCCTCAGCCATGGGTCGCCGACGAAGATGCCACCGCCTCGATCAACTACACCAGCGGTACGACGGCGAGGCCGAAGGGCGTGCAACTCACACACCGCAACAACTGGCTGAATGCAACGTTGTTCGGTCTGCATGCGGGTATCAACGACCGGGATGTGTACCTGCACACACTGCCCATGTTTCACGCCCAGGGGTGGGGGATGCCGTATGTCGTTTCGGGCCTGGGCGGTAAACACATCGTGCTGCGCCAGATCGATGGCGCCGAGATCCTGTCACGGGTGGCCGAGCATGGTGTGACATTGATGTGCTGCTCCCCGGCTGTGGTCGCAGCCGTACTCGAAGCGGCACGGCAGATGGACGGACCTGTACCTGGCGCCGGGAGTGTGCGGGTCATCGTTGCCGGAGCACCGCCGCCGACCAGCACGATTGAGGCAGTTGAGACCGAGTTGGGCTGGGAACTCATCCAGGCCTACGGGCTCACCGAGACAGCGCCGCTGCTGACCATTAACCGTACGCGCTCTGAGTACGACAATCTGACGCCCGGCGAGCGGGCTCAGCGACTCGGCCGAGCGGGAGCGCCCGCACTCGGCATTGAGATTGACGTGGACGCAGAAGGCGAGATTCTCGCGCGCGGCAACGTCGTCATGGCCGGCTACTGGGATCAGCCCGAGGTTTCTGCTGAGGCGCTGGCCGACGGTTGGTTTCACACCGGCGACGGTGGCTATCTGGACGACGACAACTACCTGTCCATTTCGGACCGGAAGAAGGACGTGATCATCACTGGTGGTGAGAACGTCAGCTCTATTGAGGTCGAGGATGCGTTGTTCAGCCATGACGCGGTTTCTGAGGCCGCGGTAATTGGCGTACCGGACGAGAAGTGGGGTGAAGCCGTGAAGGCCCTTGTCGTGCTTGGCGAGGGGAAGGTGGTGTCCGAGCAGGATCTCACCGATTACGTGCGCTCCAAGATCGCTCACTACAAGTGTCCCAAGAGCATCGAGTTCCGGGCCGAGCTTGCCCGCACAGCCACCGGCAAGCTTCAGAAATTCAAGCTACGCGAACCCTATTGGAGCGCTGAAGGCCGCCAGATCGGCTAACCGGCTCAGCGAGATTTCTAGGACTCAGCTACTCCCGCGGCGCCTTGGGCGCGCAGTGCCGCACGGATGCGTCCCGCATTTTCGGCCAGCGCATCCGGGTCGATGCTCGTTGCGGCATTCTTGAAATCCATGTCATGGATGGTGTTGATGCCGAGCACGTGCACATGCAGATGTGGCACCTCAAGCCCAGCGATCATGGTCGCGACTCGTTCGAAGTCGTACTCGGCTGAGATGGCCCGTGCGATCTGCTGGCTCACAGCCATCAGATGTGCGTTGAGCTCAGGTGACGCGTCGACCCAGTGATCCACCTCATCGATCGGAACCACAAGTGTGTGTCCCTGGGTGATTGGATTGATCGTCATGAACGCCACGCAGGTCTCGTCGCGCCACACGAACGTGCCCGGCAGTTCTCCCTCGATAATGCGGGTAAATAGCGTCGCCATGATTTGGACTCCTGTGTCACCGGTGCTCAATCTGAACATACTGCCTGGTGACCGCGCCGCGGACCTCCACGAGTCTCTATTGTGGACTAAGCGATGACTGCCACCGAAGAGCGCCCACTCATACGTCAGGTGTTCCTGCTACCGAACATCGTCACAATTATCCGCCTGGCCTGCATTCCCTGGTTCGTCTATCTCTTGTTCGGCGCTGAGGACAGGCTCGCGGCGGCAGTTCTTCTTGCCGTGCTGGGAGCTACCGACTGGCTGGACGGACAACTGGCCCGGCGCCTCAATCAGGTGTCGACACTTGGCAAGGTGCTGGATCCGACCGCGGACCGTTTGCTGCTCGTGGTTGGCATCGGATCGATTCTCATCGACGGCTCGGTCCCGGTTTGGATAGGTGTCCTCGCGCTGTTGCGTGAGGCGCTCGTTGGCATTATGGCTCTGATCATCGCCGCTCTCGGCGCCCGTCGGATCGACGTGACCTGGATCGGCAAGACCGGCACTCTGTTGACCATGGTTGCGTTTCCGTTGTTCCTGGCCGGGAACTCGCAGGC
>CAYUOD010000291.1:0-3023 GCA_964446225.1 uncultured Acidimicrobiales bacterium
GGGTTCGGGTTCGGTCATCTGTGCCGACCGTATCGCACGATCCGCCCCTACAAATCCACATGAGGCGTAACTGGGCACGGTACGCGGTAACCCAGTTACGCTTCACGAGGATTTGGGCCGATCGGCGGGATCGCCAGTTCTCAACCCGATCTCCAGTGCGACTCAAGCACACCCCGGCATAGTGAACCTGACACGAGGATCCGCGGCGCAGTCAGCCACGGAAGGTCCTCACAGCACGACAATCCGAAAGCAGGTCTAATACCAATGCCACTCTGGTGGGGTCATATCAACAAGCGGATCTTCAATCCCCGGGAGATCCGCAAGGGAATTAGGCCCGTTCTCACTCACGTCGGCAGATCCTCCGGCACCAGCTATCAGACACCACTCGAGGTCGAACGCGTTAAGAACGGCTACCTTTTCACGCTGGTGTACGGCCCGAAGTCGGACTGGGTTCAGAACGTGTTGCGGGCCCAGTCCGCAAGCCTGAGAGTCGACGGCCAGATAGTCGAGCTGCAGAATCCAAGGCTCCTCTCCGAGACAGAAGCCAATGAACTCACGGGAGACGAGATCCCGTCTCCGCCCAAGTTCCTCCGGATCAAGGAATTTCTGCGCATGGACATCACCTCCCCGGCGTGACGGCACCGCGTGAAGTGGGGGACGGGGCCTAATTTGCCGCCGCGGCGAACTCCTCGAGACCGGACTTCTTCTCACCAAACAGGGCAGAAGCTGTTTCGTCCGAGAACTGCATCGCCAGCCCCGGATTAGTCCCCTTCCCGCCGCCCTCATAGACGAACGTGACATCGGCCCGGTTCCATTCAGCCAGCACCGACGCAGGGGCTCCCGCGAATTTCGTGATCTTGAAGTAGATGACCTTTGACGGGGTGAGCGCAATCAGGCCCTGCTGCCTCGGTACGGACCCGGCCATGCCTGCCTCGGCGCCCGCAGTTTTCGACGTAACTGCCTCGACGAGTGGACCAAACAGCGCTCCCGCTTTACTTGGCTTCGGTGCGTACGCCTTATACAACGTCGCTCCCGGCGGCACGACGATTGCCACTGCCTCAACGGGCTCACCGATGATCGCCTCGGCCTTTGGACCCAACTTGCTCGTCACGGACATATACGCCTCCCGGATGCTGCACTCATCCTCACATACATCGCCCGGAGATGGCGGGGTCACCTACTACTCATCGAGTCAGCGGCTCACGCGGCCCGTCTCGTAGGCCCACATCGCTATCTCGACACGGTTCCGTGCGCCCAGCTTGCCCATGAGGCTCGCGAGGTGGGATTTGACCGTGCTGAGGCTGATGTAGAGCTCGTCAGCGATTTCGGCGTTCGTTCTGCCTCGGGCCACAGTGACGAGCACCTCTTCTTCGCGAGCAGTGAGCGGCTCGATGGGCTGCACCGCAGGAGCACCCGTGTGTTTCTCGGCAAAGTCGGCAAGCAACCGAGCGGTGACACTCGGCGCAATGAGTGCGTCGCCGTTGGCCGCGGCGTTCACCGCCTGAACCAACAGCTCGGGACCAGCGTCCTTCAAGAGAAAGCCCCGGGCACCAGCTTTCAAAGCTCCGTGCACGTACTCGTCCAGGTCGAACGTCGTGATAACCACGACGGCCAACGGGTCCGGGACATCCGGCCCAGCGAGCTGACGCGTCGCCTCTATGCCGTCAATCTCTGGCATCCGGATATCAAACAGACAGACGTCTGGCCGAAGCTCACGGGCCACGGCCACAGCTTGTCGACCATTCTCTGCCTCCCCTACAACTTCGATGCCTGGCTGCGCATCGAGGATCATGCGCAGACCCGTCCGGACAAGCTCCTGGTCATCGGCGACGACGACAGTGACATTCACAAGGCAGTTCCGTTTCGAGGCAGCACGGCGTCCACCCTCCAGCCACGGCTCGGGCCGGGCCCGACGTTCAGGGTTCCGCCGAGCAGAGTGGTTCGCTCGTTCATGCCGACAATCCCATAGCCATTCCCAGGTCCTGTGTCATGTGGCCTCGCGGCTCCGTCATCCGCCACGGTCAGGCTTACCGAATCCTCGTCACCCGTCACGCTCACCCGAATGCGGGTCGCGCTGCGCGCGTGGCGCATAGCGTTCGTTACCGACTCCTGGGCCAAGCGGTAAATGGCCACGTCCACCGCAGGGCTGAGATCCCCCAGCTCACCGGACAACTCAACCTCGATCCGAGGTACCTCACCAACGGTCTGTGCGAGCCGTTCGATGTCGCCAATTCCGGGTTGCGGAGACAGGTCAGGCTCGTCGGACTGCCGAAGCGCCGCCACCATGCTGCGCATCTCGGTCAAGGTACGCGAAGCCTCCTCTTCTATGACCTTGAGCGCATCTACTGCGGCTTCTGGATGAGACGGAGCGAGCGCCCGTCCGGCCTGGGCGCGAATAGCAATGGCCGACACATGATGAGCAACCGTGTCGTGCAACTCACGCGCAAGCTGCACGCGCTCCCGCGCTTTGGCCTCGTCAATTGTGCGGACGCGGATACTGCCCTGAAGACGCATGGCGGTGCCCAATGCAACCGGGAAGGCCATCACAATGCCTCCGCCGATGAGGTCACCAACAGTGGCCTCGTCGCTGATCATGCCTACCGTGTACGCCAGCAGCATCACCGCCAGGCCGTAGACCATCTCTGTGCCCGAACCCCAGCGGAACAGCGCGTATATGAGGATGAGGACAAAGCCGAAGGTACCGAGTCCGACGGGCGCGACGCCAGCGATTAGCGAGGCTACGTCGAGGAGGATGCTGGCTCCGAAGGCGAGTGCGATCATATGCAGCGGCGCTGTTCGGCGCCACAACAGAGTGAACAGCAACCCAACGCACATGGCGCCCGAGGCCGCTGGCCAGGTGAGATCCTCCCGCAGGAAGGTCTCGAGAACCGCCACCGGGATAAGTGCTGCGAGCAGCGCCCAGTCGCGCCAGACCCGAACGGGCGGACTCGGTACCCGAGGTTCAGTCCACAATGCGCGGAAGGCGTGTCTGAGCATGCGTTCAGCATAGAGAAAGCTGCCCC
>CAYUOD010000291.1:3123-4214 GCA_964446225.1 uncultured Acidimicrobiales bacterium
GAAGTCACCGCCGTCTGCAGCACGGGCAACGTGGGCCTCGTCACCTCCCTCGGAGCAGACCATGTCATCGACTACACAGAGCAGGACTTCGCTCAACAGACCGAACGCCACGACCTCGCCATTCATCTGGGTGGTTACCGGTCAGTGTCGGACCACCGGCGGGCACTCAAGCCAAACGGCCGGCTCCTACTACCCGGTGGAGACTCTGGTGGTCATGTTTTCGGACCGGTCGGACGCGTTCTCAAGGCAGTGCTGATATCGCCGTTTGTGAGACAGAAGCTCTCCGACTTCACCGTGATACCCATCAACGAAGACCTCACGACACTGCAACAACTCATTGAAGCGGGCACAGTTACGCCCGTTATCGACCGCAGCTACACCCTGGGCGAGATCCCCAAGGCCATCCAGTATCTCGAAGAAGGTCATACCCCGGCAAGGTCGTTATCACCGTGTGATCAGGCTAAGTCTGAACTCACTGCCCGCTTAGTGAGCCACTGCCGCCAGAGCGACGTGTCTCGCTCGACCGCTGCTGCACCGTCCGCACCGTAGAGGTAGGACCAGATCGAGACCTCGACCCGGTCACCTGAGCCCTCGGAGGCGATGAACGCAGTGCCCGGTGACGGTTCATCAAGCACAAGTACAATGCGCCAGGCAGCCACATCAACCACCGTGCCTGCCAGGCTTGGTGCGTCGGATGCCTTCACTTCGATGTGGTCGCCGATGGCCGGAGCCGACGGGATTCCGAGCGCGCCGGTGAAGGCCACCCAGGTGGCGTCCCGAGGACCGGCCCAGGTGGCCATCGGGAGCATGGCCCAGGCACTCTGGCCAGCGAAGTGTTCGAGATGCATCTTGAGGTTGAACATGAACAACAGCCAGCCGTCCGTCATGCCCTGATACTGGCCGTCCCATTCTTCGCCTGAGCCGAACCCGCTATTCACGAGCCGCACGACACAAGTGCCGCCGCCCCGCGCCTCGACCAACCACTCAAAGGCCAACCCCACAACGCCCTCGCCTCCGTCGAAGACCACCCGTCGGGGTGGGTCCCACTCGGCGACGCGTCCAGCAACCTGCATCTCGGGACCCGGACCAAA
>CAYUOD010000292.1:0-4195 GCA_964446225.1 uncultured Acidimicrobiales bacterium
CCGTCGATATACAGAGGATCATTCGAGAGGTAGCGCCCACGAAGAACTTTTCCACCTTCTAGGCGCAGCGGGGTATCAGCCATAAGCAGCAATATCGTAGATCCTCCACGCACATTTCGATAGCAAATCCTGTCCTGTGACCTATGCCACCGACCGATTGTCAGTCTTTGGTCACTTCGCAAAGAAACTCACACAAGATGTGGCCCGTGAGAAAGTTATGGCCAAAACCGCGAGTTAGACTTCATCGAGGCCGATGGAAGTACTGGGTGTGTCCCCAGATCGCATCCGCGGCCGAGCCTTCAAGATCAACGGCGATCGAAGAGGAGACAACAAAGGTGACTATTACAGATGCAGGACTCGTCGAGTCCTCCACATCGAGCCCGGAACATCGCACCGGGGGTTTGTTCGAGACTGCCATTGAGCAGTTCAATCGCGCTGCTGACATTGTGCAGATGGATCCCTCGCTAAGGACCATCCTGAGTCAGCCCAAGAACGAGATCATCGTCAACTTCCCTGTGAAGATGGACAACGGCGAATACGAACTCTTCCGCGGCTACCGCATCCAGCACAACAACCTGCTCGGCCCATACAAGGGCGGAGTCAGATTCCACCCGGCAGTGCGCCTGGATGAGGTCAAGGCGCTCGCGGCCTGGATGACCTGGAAGACGGCATTGTGCGAGATCCCGTTCGGCGGAGCAAAAGGTGGGATCGCTTTTGATCCAACCGACTACAGCCGTGACGAACTCATGCGCATCGTGCGCCGATTCACCCACGCGCTTGGTTCAAACATCGGGCCGGAGCATGACATCCCCGCGCCCGACATGGGCTCGACTGCCGAAGCGATGGTGTGGATGATGGACACCTACGCGAACCTGACCGCACCGAGCGACCGACAAAGCGTCAAGCGGGTCGTGACCGGTAAGACACTCGAATGCGGAGGCAGCCAGGGTCGCGACAAGGCCACCGGTCAAGGTGCGGTCTACGCACTTCAGCACTACTGCAACGAGATGGGCGACCAGGTCGTTGGATCCAACGTCGCCATCCAGGGTTTCGGCAATGTCGGCGGGTTCGCCGCGTCGATTCTGCACGATATGGGCAGCCACGTCACGGCCGTGGCGGACCATACGGGCGCTGTGTTCGCCCCCGAAGGTTTGGACATCCCTGCGCTCCGATTATGGGCCAGAGAGAACGGTGGAGTGAAAGGATTCCAAGGCGGCGACGAGATGCGCACCGACGAGTTCTTTGCCGCCGACGTCGACTTCCTGATTCCCGCCGCACTAGAGAATCAGATAACCCGGGAGAACGCCCACACGATCAAGGCGCGCGTCATTCTTGAGGCTGCGAACGGTCCGACCACTCCAGAAGCCGAGCAGATTCTTATCGCCAACGGAGCCGAGGTTCTCCCCGACATTCTTGTCAACGCGGGCGGCGTCGTCGTGTCCTATTTCGAGTGGGTACAGAACAAGACGAGCCTCAGCTGGGATGTAACCGAGATTGACAAGCGCTTGAAGTCGATCATGTGGCGGGCGGCCGACCAGACATCGGCCAACCGGAAACGGTACGGCTGCACGAGGCGCGAGGGTGCCTACGCCACGGCGCTGGACCGACTCACGAGCGTCTACAACCAGCGGGGAATCTTCCCGTAGGTCGACGGAGATCGTCTCGCTGGCAGGCCATTTCGGTCGGGGCCTTTATGGTTTATCGTCGTCATTATGAACGATGCACTGAGCCAGGTACCCACAGCACTTTTCATCGGCGGTGAGTGGTGCGAGGGCGCAGACAAAGACCGCATCGAGATACTGAATCCCGCTACTGAACAAGTGCTCACCGACGTGGCCGGCGGTGAGGTGGCAGATGGGCAGGCGGCTGTCGACGCGGCCGCTGCGGCGCTCCCCGCCTGGTCGGCGACGGCGCCGCGCCAACGTGCCGAAATTCTGCGTACGGCCTACGAGGCCATGGTGAGCCAGGCCGATCGGCTGGCCGAGATCATCACCCTCGAGAACGGCAAAGCGCTCAGCGACGCCAAGGGGGAAGTGCTCTACGCTGCCGAGTTCTTCCGCTGGTTTTCAGAAGAGGCGGTGCGCAACGTCGGTACCGTCGGTATCTCGCCAAGTGGCAACAACCGCATGCTCGTGATGCATCAGCCCGTCGGCGTCGCCGTAATGATCACGCCGTGGAACTTTCCTGCCGCAATGGCGACACGCAAGATCGGACCCGCGCTGGCTGCAGGGTGCACGATGGTGTTGAAGCCGGCCACACTCACGCCACTCACCGCTCTGGCGATCGCCCAGATCCTGCAGCAGTCGGGGCTTCCTGATGGTGTTGTGAATGTCGTAACGACGCGCCACTCGGGTGCCGTGGTTTCACCGATGCTCGCTGATGAGCGGGTCCGGAAGTTGTCTTTCACCGGATCTACACCGGTAGGCAGAAGTCTGCTGGCGCAAGCGGCGAACCGCGTGCTCAACAGCTCAATGGAACTCGGCGGCAACGCCCCGTTCATTGTGATGGCCGACGCAGATCTGGATGCTGCGATCGAGGGAGCCATGGTCGCCAAAATGCGCAACGGTGGCGAGGCCTGCACGGCAGCCAACCGCTTCCTTGTACATGAGTCGGTCGCTGGCGACTTCACGACTCGGCTGTCAGCGGCGATGAAAGCGCTGCGCGTCGGACCTGGGCTGGATGCCGGGGTTCAAGTGGGCCCGCTGGTGGATGAGCCTTCGCGTGAGAAGGTCGAGGAACTTATCGAGGGCGCCGTTGATCAGGGCGCGAAGGTACTTACTGGTGCAGTGCGGCCCGGCGGCGTGGGCTACTTCTATACGCCGACGGTGCTCGATTCTGTGGCACCCGGCTCGGCGATCCTGCGGGAGGAGATCTTCGGACCCGTTGCGCCCATCACCAGCTTCGCCACCGACGATGAAATGGTGGCAATGGCGAACGACACCGAGTACGGACTGGTGTCGTACCTCTACACCGAGGATCTTCGTCATGGACTCGGCCTGAGCGAACGGCTGGACGCGGGCATGATCGGACTCAACCGGGGCCTCGTATCAGACCCCGCGGCGCCGTTCGGTGGCACCAAGCAGAGCGGCCTGGGCCGCGAGGGCGGCCACGAGGGCATGTTGGACTACATGGAATCCAAGTACATCGC
Organism: uncultured Acidimicrobiales bacterium; assembly: GCA_964446225.1. GTDB lineage: Bacteria > Actinomycetota > Acidimicrobiia > Acidimicrobiales > Poriferisodalaceae > CAYUOD01. Next base: position 3,149 of record CAYUOD010000292.1, read on the forward strand.
CACGAACTGGTAACCCTTCCCCCATAGGTGCGTAAGTCTCAGGGGCCATAGCCGATCCAGTTACGCATCTACGGGAATTGGGCCGACAGCCCTATCGAGCAGGCGTCTGACACACTGATCTGGTGATGGATTCAGCGGCAACCAATAGTGCTTCTGGCCCGCGCTGGTCGTCGTTCGCCGTGCTGGTCGGCATGGCGCTGCTGCTTGCAGCCTGTCAACAGACGGGTTCACAGGCGAACCCCGCGAGCACGCTCGCCACTGCGACCACCTCTTCGACCCCGACCTCGACAAGCACTACCACGAGCCCCCCAACCACGAGCTCAACGACGCTGGCCGAGACCGTCCCGAGCGAAGCGACGACCACGACTGAACCCACCTACATTGCTGAGATCGTCGAGATTGATGACACCGTCCGTGCGCGTATGGCATCGAGCTGGCGCGAGGGATGCCCCGTCCCACTGGAGAACCTTCGCTATGTGAGGCTCTCGCACTATAACTACGAAGGCGAAGTCCAAACCGGTGAACTCGTGTTGCATGAGGACGTTGCCGAAGGCGTCGTCGCTGCCTTTCAGGACTTGTTCGATCAGCAGTTTCCCATCGACCGGATGGAACTCGTAGACAACTTCGAAGCTGACGACGACGCCTCGATGCGAGCCAACAACACTTCGGCATTCAACTGCCGTTCGACTACAGGAGGCAGTCGCTGGTCTGAGCATGCCTTCGGTGCGGCGATCGACATCAATCCACTCGTGAACCCCTACGTCAGTACAGGCAAGGTCTATCCCAGCGAAGGTGCTGCATACGCGGATCGCCACGAAGGCATCGTGGGCGGCATCTACCCAGACGATGCGACGGTGACTGCACTCGGTGATCAGGGCTGGCTGTGGGGCGGCTACTGGTCAAGCGGCAAGGACTACCAACACTTCTCGATCAGCGGGCGCTGAATTCCGGCAGGCTGATGGCCTTGCGCCTAGTTTGGGGCGATGCGTGTCATCCGTGCAGCTGTGCTGCAGACCCCTCAGCAAGATGTTCTGGAACACCATGAGG
>CAYUOD010000293.1:0-4184 GCA_964446225.1 uncultured Acidimicrobiales bacterium
GATCGGGAAGACCTCATCGCACAGGGTGTCGCACGGGTATTTGGCCCCACCGACTACGACCTGAGCGAGATCATGGCTGAGCTGTCCGAGATCGGAATACAAGCCAGAGACCGCTAGAGAGCGGTACTCTGCGAGGCAGTGTCCAGAATCACCGCCCTATCTCCAGCACAAGTCATCGGCTTGCTCAGCGCGACTGCAGGTCTCGCCGCGGGCATAGCCGCGGCAGCAACATCGACCCCTGAACTCGGCATTGCAGCGGGGCTACTCGGAGTTACGGGCGCGGCTCTGATCGCATTCGGGGCCCGCTCACCCACCCAGGATGATCCGCCGGCCCAGACCGGCCCCGTCCTCGTCGATGAGCAGACCGGTCTGCTGGTTGCTGAGGTGTTCAACCTCCTCGTGAACGTCCGGATCACCACCGCCAAGAGGTATCTGCGGCCGCTGGCCGTAGTGCATCTGGAGGTGGACGTGGAGCCCATGACGCCAATCATGCTCGAATCAATCACGCGTGCTCTTATGGACACGCTTCGAGACTGCGACAGTCCCTGCCGACTCGCTGAGAGCGAGTTTGGAGTGATCCTTGAGGACACCCCGGAGACTGGAGCGGTATGGGCCATCGAGCGGGTTCGCCGCCACCTGCAAAAGCAGATGCCCGGCACAATTTTGCGCGCTGGCATCGCCTGCTATCCAGCACACAGCATTGAGCCGGACGGAGTCAAGAAACTAGCCGCTGAAGCATTGACGCTGGCCAGAGAATGGCCGCAGGACCGGATCGAGATTGCTCACGCCGAGTAGCTCGATTTGATTCTGAGCCACGAGGTTTTCTAGCGTCTCCACATGACGCAACAAACCATTGGCATCTGTGGCTCAGGAATAATGGGATCAGGTATCGCCCAGGTTGTCGCGACCGCTGGATACCAAACAATCCTCCGGTCCCGTTCGATGAAATCGGCAGAGGACTCGCGGAACCAGATTCTGCGGCGCTTAGAGCGCTCCGTCGCCAAACAGACGATCAGCAGTGACAATGCGGCCGAGATCATGGACCGCATCCGGATTACCGACGACCTGCACGATCTCCATGAGGTTGACCTGGTCATCGAGTCAGTTGTCGAGGACCTTGAGGTCAAGCGCGATCTGTTTGTCCGCCTCGACGACATCTGCCAGGCCGACGCCATTCTGACCACCAACACATCAACGCTTCCAGTGGTGGAACTGGCGATGGCCACAGAACGTCCCGATCAGGTCTGTGGCCTGCACTTCTTCAACCCGGCTCCAGCTATGCAGGCGGTCGAGTTGGTGCGTCCCATCACGGCAAGTGAACAAACGATGCAAACAGCCAGGAGTCTCGCCGAAGCGTGCGGAAAAGAAGCCATCCTCGTCAAGGATGAAGCGGGTTTTGTCGTCAACAATCTGCTCTTCCCGTATCTCAACAGGGCAGTAGCCCTCGTTGAGCGCGGTACCTGTGATGCCCAAGGAGTGGACTCAGCAATGCGCGGCGGCTGCGGCTTCCCGATGGGGCCCCTTGAACTGCTAGACCTCATTGGCCTAGATACGGCCGTTGCCATCCTCGACGCGCTCTACGAGGAGTTCCATGACGAGTGCTGTAGCGCCGAGCCAACCCTTCGTAGAATGGTCACGGCTGGACAGCTTGGTCGCAAGTCAGGCCAAGGCTTTTACAGCTACCCCTAAATGAGCCCGGTAAGTAGGGCCCGACCGTCAGTCCGGCCGTTGCTCTTCGAACTCGCAGATGTAAGGTTCACAGTCATGCTCATGCGTGGTGGTGGTCACCCCGGCGGTGGTCGTCGTCACGTACATGGTCGTGGACGTTGTCGTTGACGAGCCACCCGGCCCACACTGAGCTTGGGTGCTGCTAGTAGACCCAGTCGTGGCCTCGCCACCGCAGAAGTTCGCACCTGAACCCTGACCTTCACCGGCCGATGCGGCCACCAGTCCGCCAACGAGAACAGCAACCAACAACAACATTGCTGCCAGCGTTCTCTGTAGATTCCGAAACATATTTCCCCGCTCCTACGACCAAAGCCTGTTGTCACCAACGGTGACGACTTCGTAACTTGAGTAGCAATTCCAGCACTGTCTGTGACAAAAATCAAGCCTACTTACCATTCTGAGAAAACAATACCCAAGGTTTCACGCAGAGTGATCATGTACTGCTCGATGCGGTCGTCTGGGGGCTGGTCGCCATTGAGTAACAATGGTCATGATGCCTATGCCCGTTGAGCCTCCAGCCAGCCGCTGGGCTTTTCCGGCACTGAACGCTTATGGTGACGACCTCATCGGATTCGGGGCAGATCTGGCGCCAGGTACCCTGCTCAGCGCGTACCGCTCAGGCCTGTTCCCCATGCCCACCCATGAGGCCCTGGGCTGGTGGTCGCCTGACCCGAGAGGAATCCTCGCACCTGGGGACTTACGAATCAGCAGATCCTTACGGCGAAGCTGTCGACGGTACCGGGTGACATGCAACACCGACTTCAGAGCCGTAATCACCGCCTGCTGGCAAACCAAACGCGAGGGAGGCTGGCTGAACCAGGATTTTGTGGAGGCCTACTGCGTGCTGCACGACTTGGGCTGGACGCACAGTATCGAAGTCTGGGACGCCAACAGCACTCTTGTCGGGGGTCTCTACGGCGTTCACATCAACGGACTGTTCGCTGGCGAGTCCATGTTCAGCACCGCCACTGACACGTCAAAAGTAGCGTTGGTAAGTCTCATTGACCGCCTTGAGGCGGCGGACGTGTCCCTGCTGGACGTGCAATGGCGCACCGACCACCTGGCCACACTCGGCATCACCGCGATTCCAAGGATCACCTACCTCAGTCTGCTTGAAACCGCATTGGCGCAGCCACACAAAATGCTGTGCTAGTTACGGCCAATGCCTTGGTAACCCAGCCCAGCTCTGCGCACAGCGTGGACGTCAAGCAGATTGCGAGCGTCGACAACCTCTTTGGATGAGAGAAGACCTGCAACCTTCTCGAAGTCCTTCCAGCGGAACTCATCCCATTCGGTGAGCACGACCAGCGCGTCCGCGCCGTCACAAACGCTGTACGGATCCTGAGCCACCACGATCGAGTCCAACTCTGTGCGCTTGGCCCTTTGCTCGTTGATCGCGGGGTCGTACGCATGGACCTCTGCGCCCCATGTCCGCAGCGCCGCGATGATCCTGAGCGACGGCGACTCCCGCAAGTCATCGGTGCCTGCCTTAAACGTCAGTCCCCAAACACCAACCTTGGTTCCCTTCAGATCTCCGCCCACAGCGCGCGTGATCTTCTCGACAACCCGGTCCCGCTGCTCCTCGTTCACCCGCAGAACGCCCTTGAGCAGGCTGAAGTCGTAACCCACCTGATCGGCGATGTGGATCAGGGCCTGCACGTCCTTAGGAAAACAACTTCCGCCCCAACCTGGGCCAGGCCGCAGGAACTGTGAACCTATCCGGTTGTCATAGCCAACGCCGAGCAACACATCCTGCACGTCAGCGCCCACTGCCTCACACACTGCTGCGACAGCATTGGCGAACGACACCTTCGCCGCCAAGAAGGAATTAGATGCGTACTTGATCGTCTCGGCGGAGGCGGCATCTGTGACAAGAGTCGGAGCGGAGAGCTTGAGGTACAGGCTCGCGACCTTGGCGGCCGCCTCTCTGTCATCGGCGCCCACCACCACCCGGTCAGGGTTCAAGAAGTCGTGCACGGCTGAACCCTCACGCAGGAACTCCGGATTGGAAACCACAGCCACATCCGCTCGTCCCAGCGCACGGGCGACAGTATGGGTGGACCCGACGGGAACCGTCGACTTGTTGACCACAATTGCACCATGTGGCAGAACTGAGGCGATCTCGTTTGCCGCAATCTCGATGTAGGACAGGTCGGCGGCGCCATCCTCACCTTGGGGTGTCGGCACACACAAGAAGCAGATGTCACCCAGCGCGGCCGCGGCCCGAGAGCCATGTACAAACCTCAGATTGCCGTCACTCAGACCTGAGTTGACAAGGTTCTCCATGCCTTCTTCGAGGATCGGAATCTCGCCACGGTTAAGTGAGTTAATCCGATCTTCGTCTATATCGGCACACCAGATCTCATGGCCAAGGCTGGCCAGGCAGGCAGCCGTTGTAAGGCCCACATAGCCCGCGCCTATTACCGCTACTTTGCTCATCGTTGAATCCACACACT
>CAYUOD010000294.1:0-4181 GCA_964446225.1 uncultured Acidimicrobiales bacterium
ACGATCAGCCGGATTGATGCCGCAGCGAGTTGTGACATCTCCGGGTCGGTAGTGAGTGACAGCAGCATCCGTCTTTCGCTCTTCGTCAGCTGGGCTGCCTGCCGATCAGACACACCAAGAAGTCTTGCGAGGGAGTCGAAGTCGCGAAGATGTTTTGCTCGACTTGCCGGTGACTGCGATGTAATCATTGCTACGGCAAAGGCCTTCCCAAGCAGAGCACCTACAACATTGGGCCGTCGGATCTCGACCTCCGCGCCAGCTACCTGGACCGTGACGACACCGCTTCGGCGAAACGCCTGGGTCGTGCCGGGAGCCTCGATCGTGTGCCCAGCACCCAACGTCAACTGTGCACGAGGTCCCACATTGTCAGGTGCGAGTACATCGATCATCGCCCCGCCTCGACGATAGCGGTGGGCCACTCCCTCGGGACCCGGAGAATCCTGGGCGAACCCGGCGGAGGTAAGCGCCGAGTGAATCCTGCCCAGCGCCTTCGGCTCAGCTCGTAGGTCGATGACCACGTCAACATCATCGGTCGGTCGGACATCAACAGCCCCCCCGCTCGACCTCGTGTAGAGATACCATCTGCCCACCGACCAGCAGCCAATTGTCGCCGAACGCGGGGGCCAGTTCGCCAAGAGCCGCCCACGATTCGGCCTGCCCACCGATCAAAGGCGGAAGCGCGACTACGGAGCGCTCAGCCACGATCCTCAATCAGGTGGTTGGCGGCGACCCAATGCCGAGGATCGCCCGACTCCATCAAGTCCAGCGCCACCGCCGCACGAGGTGCCAGATGTTGCATTCCTCTATCGTGCCCGAGCTCGAGATTCTCAAGGATCGGCCAGACGTCGTCGGACACCACACGTACGATCACGGTACCCAGCTGATCGGGAACCGCCGCGACAAGCAACCCGACTTCAGCATGCAGCGAGCCCGATATGTACAGATTGGCTTCAGCGCCATTAGCTTGCAACGGCTCACCCAGGCTGGCTGCGGCGCCGGCGCCGCTCACCATCGCATGCTTCTGGCCGTACAGGAACGCCAGGTCACCTGCGCTCATCGCGTAACGATGGACTTCTCCCCTGTTCCGGTAGCGACTCAAGTTTGAGAGATCAACATCGCCACACGCAATCAATTCCCAGGCGCGGCGCATACCCAAGGGCCGTCCACGTCGGTTCGAAATATGACGCCGTGCGAAGACTGACTCCCGACTTACCGCCCAAGCGTTCCCGAACTTCACGCCCGGGAGATCTCCGGCTACCACAAGTTGACGGACGCGCTCCGAAGAGATGCCGAGAAGTATCGACGCATCCGCGAGCGAGAGCAGGTCCGAAGCCATATCTATAATATATTGGAATACTCCAATATTTACAAGCCCATCCTCCTCAGGCCGAGCTACGCGAGCTAAGTCTGGGAGGGGTTAGTGGTCTGGGCTGCCTGCTCAATTTCGCGCAATGTCTCTCCCAGAAGGCTGTGTCCAGTTCGCGGAAGGCGAAGTCGCCTCATTTGAGCAGTGAAGCGTAAGCTCATGGTGCTCAGCGCTATCAGACTACGCCTCACCGCTATGAAGGATGCTGGCGGATCTAGAAGCGATCGAGGTTCATCACCTTGTCCCAGGCGGCGACGAAGTCGGTGACGAACTTGGGTTGGGAGTCGCTCGACCCGTAGACCTCTGCGATGGCTCGCAGCTGTGAGTTTGCTCCGAAGACGAGATCACAGCGGGTGCCGGTCCACTTGACGGTGCCGGTCGCTCGGTCACGAGCCTCGAACAGGTCCTCCGATTCTGAGGTGGCCTGCCACTCGCTGTTCATGTCGAGCAGGTTCACGAAGAAGTCGTTGGATAGTGTGTCGGTCTGATCGGTGAGGACGCCTTCAGTCGCGCCACCAGCGTTTCCGCCCAGCACACGCAAGCCGCCGACGAGCACCGTCATCTCTGGGGCGCTCAGCGTCAACAGCTGCGCACGATCCACGAGCAGTGCCTCAGCAACCAGCGTTTGCCCCTTGCCGAGATAGTTGCGGAATCCATCTGCGGTCGGTTCGAGGACCGCGAGCGACTCGACGTCGGTCTGCTCTTGCGATGCGTCAGTGCGCCCGGGGGTGAAAGGAACGGTCACAGTATGCCCGGCGTTCCTGGCCGCAGCCTCGACAGCTGCGCAGCCGCCGAGCACGATCAGGTCAGCCATCGACACCGACTTGTCTGCACTGTTGAAGTCAGTTTGCACGGCTTCCATGGTTGCCAGAACTCTGCGCAACTCGGGCGGATTGTTGACCTCCCAATCGTTCTGTGGAGCAAGACGTATGCGTCCACCGTTAGCGCCGCCGCGCTTGTCACTGTTGCGGAAGGTCGATGCCGAGGCCCAAGCGGTTGAGACCAGATCCGAGATACTCAGACCAGAACCCAGCAGCTTGGCTTTGAGAGCGGCGATGTCGGCCTCGCCTATCAGTTCATGGCTGTCGACCGGGATCGGATCCTGCCAGAGCAGTTCCTCGGTTGGGGCTTCCGGACCGAGATAGCGTGCCACCGGACCCATATCGCGGTGGAGCAATTTGAACCACGCCCGAGCGAACACATCGGCAAACTCGTCCGGATGCTCGTGGAAACGCCGCGAAATCGGCTCGTAGACAGGGTCCATCCGCAGAGCCATGTCGGCGGTGGTCATCATCGGAGCGTGACTCCGCGAAGCGTCGTGGGCGTCTGGCACGGTGCCCTGGGCTTCAGGGTTCGAGGGGGTCCACTGCTGAGCGCCAGCGGGGCTCGTTGTGAGCTCCCAGTCGTAGCCGAAGAGAATGTCGAAGAAGGCGTTGTCCCAGGTGATTGGCGTGTTGGTCCAGGCACCCTCGATGCCGCTGCTGGTCGTGTCGACGCCAATGCCGGTGCCGAAGCTGTTCTTCCAGCCGATGCCCTGCTGCTCGATGGGGGCTGCTTCGGGCTCGGGCCCGACGAGGTCAGGATCTCCCGCGCCGTGGGCCTTGCCGAAGGTGTGACCGCCGGCGACGAGCGCCACAGTCTCTTCGTCGTTCATCGCCATGCGGGCGAAGGTCTCTCGAATGTCGATTGCTGACGCCAGCGGATCCGGGTTGCCGTTTGGCCCCTCGGGATTCACATAGATGAGGCCCATCTGCACGGCACCAAGGGGATTCTCAAGATCCCGCTCACCGCTGTAACGCTCATCATCGAGCCAGGTCGTCTCGGGGCCCCAGTAGATGTCCTCCTCAGGAGCCCAGACATCGGCGCGCCCGCCGGCAAATCCGAAGGTCTTGAGACCCATGGACTCGAGGGCGACGTTGCCCGTGAGCAGGATCAGGTCCGCCCAGGAGATCTTCCGACCGTACTTCTGCTTGATTGGCAGCAGCAGTGCCCGCGCCTTGTCGAGGTTCACGTTGTCGGGCCAGCTGTTGAGGGGTGCGAAGCGTTGGGTGCCGGTCGCTCCCCCACCTCTGCCGTCTTTTGTGCGATATGTGCCCGCGCTGTGCCAGGCCATGCGAATAAAGAAGGGTCCGTAGTGGCCGTAGTCGGCGGGCCACCAGTCCTTGGAGTCCGTCATCAGATCGCTGAGGTCCTGCTTCAAAGCGCCGTAGTCGAGAGAGTTGAACTCAGCGGCATAGTCGAAGTCGCCACCCATGGGGTCGGACGCCGGGGAGTTCTGGTGCAGCATCGTCAGGTTGAGCTGGTTCGGCCACCAGTGTTGGATCGCCGAGGACCCTGTTGCTGTGTGGCCGGCATTTGATCCGCCCATCACCGGGCATTTGCCGGTGCTGTTTTGTGTGTCTGCCATGGCTGCTCCTTAGATCTTGTTGGTGGCGCGCCTCTGGCACGCCTGGCACTGCCCCCAGTAGATGACTTCGGCCTCATCGATCTCGAAGCCGTAATCACGGTCGGCGGTAAGGCAGGGGACCTCGCCCACCGCGCAGTCGATGTCGTATGTGGTGCCGCACTCCCGACAAATCAGGTGGTGATGATTGTCACCTACCCGATCTTCGTAGCGAGCTGCCGATCCGGCTGGCTGGATCCTGCGAATGAGCTCCTTGTCCACCAGCACGCCGAGCGTGTCGTACACCGCCTGGCGAGAAATCGCCCCGATCTCTGCGCGCACATCCTCGGCCAATGCGTCGGCCGTAGCGTGCGGCCGCGCTGACACCGCCCGCATAATCGCCAAGCGCTGTGCAGTCACCTGCACCCCGTG
>CAYUOD010000295.1:0-4181 GCA_964446225.1 uncultured Acidimicrobiales bacterium
AACAGTCGTTCATAACCGGCCCCATGATTTTCGCGGCCCTTGGCCTGCTCATAGGTCCCGAAGTCATCGACCTGATAGACCCGTCTCGCGGCAGCAACATTATCGATGCGCTCTTGGCAGTGACACTGGTAGTCGTACTATTTACGGACGCGAGCGCCATCAACTCCTCGCGCTGGCGTGAAGATGCAGCGCTGGCCGGACGCCTGCTCGGCATCGGTCTGCCCATCAGCATCGGACTCGGTTGGATTCTTGCGCTTCTGATCCTCACCGACATCGAGGTTTGGCAGGCCGCGATGCTCGGGGCGATGCTCGCCCCCACTGACGCCGCCCTTGGGAAGGCGGTCGTCTCGAACCCAAGAGTGCCCCGGCGAATCCGCCAGGCTCTCGGAGTTGAGAGTGGGCTCAACGACGGCATAGTGCTTCCGCTGTTTGTTGTGTTCTTCGAGCTGGCACGCGCCGCCGAAGAGTCACCAACCGCCCTCGACGTCGTCACAGAACTCCTCACCGAGGTTGGCATTGCACTTATCGTTGGAGTAGCTGTCGGCTGGATCGGCGCTCGCCTCATCGCCCTCGCGACCGCTGCGGAGTGGGCGGCAAAATGTTGGTTGGACATCGCTGTGGTTTCGCTGGCGGTTCTCTCTTTCGGGATCACTGACCCGCTCAACGGCTCTGGGTTCATAGCAGCCTGGGTTGCAGGACTCGTGTTCGGCCGAGCGCGAACGAACGCCAACGACAACATCCAGCATCTGGCAGAATCCGTGAGCGACGCTTTCACGATGATGAGCTTTCTCGTGTTCGGACTGCTCCTCGGACCGGCCTTGTCAGGGCTGACTTGGCGGGTCATTCTCTACGCAGTACTCAGTCTTACCCTCGTGAGACTGACGGCCGTGGCCATCGCCATGCTCGGATCAGGCATGAACCGTGTCTCGCTGCTCTACATCGGCTGGTTCGGACCCCGCGGCCTAGCGACACTGATATTGGCCGTGTCGGTCGCAGAAGTGACCGACTTCGTGGGCGGTCCCTTCATAAATCAGATCGCTCTCGTAACAGTCGCTTTGAGTGTGATCGGCCATGGCCTGACCGCATGGTGGGGTTCGAACTCCTATGCCGACTGGATTGAAGCACACCCGGAGTCGGACGACATGATGGAATCCATGCCGACACCGAAACTCCGTCCGCCCAGGCGAATCGTCGTGCGAAACATACCAACCGAGGAGCCCTAACCAGGACGTCGCACAGCTTCTGCTATTCGGAGTGCCGTTCTGGCTGCCAAGGCCAACGGCCGTCGAGCTCCACGACCAGGCTCCAGCTCAGAAACGTCCTGATGATGACGAGCAAGCCAAGAATGGCAATGTTCTCAAGGGTGGCCTCGAGTGTCACGGTTTTTATGATGTCGGCAGCGATCAGCAGATCGAGACCAGCCAGAAGACCCCTGGCCATGGTGCGCTTGAATATATCAAAGGCTCCAGTCCAGTCTGAGCGAACTCCCTTGCGGAGTCCCGCGGCAATCGCCGCGACTACTGCAATCGAGATAAGCACGATCGCCATGATCTCAATGAACTCAGCCGTTACGCGCGCTAGTTCGAAGTCTCCGATGGTGGGTCCCTCGTCTTCGCTCATGACCAGAGCTACCAGGCTCACCATATCCATACGAACCGTATCCTAGACCTGCACAGCGCATAGCTGTGGGACGACACGAGTACGGTGCCAACGAAGGCCGCGCACTGGCGGGCCACCGTCAAGCGGGGGACGATGTTCGAAAAGAAGCGGTCCGTAGAAGCATGGCACCGAGACACCAGCGCTCTCGGTATGTCCGAAACCGATGACTGGGAAAGGCGCGCTGCAGCCCGGAGAACAAGGCTCAAGTCCAGGTGATTGTGGGTCGCCTGAAGCGGGCCTCCGACGGCGAGGATTAGCAGCTTTGAAATACTCGAAATTGGGGGCGACCTCAGCGCACTCGCCCGTCAGCACCCCTGGGCCGAGCACTGGACTGAACTCCGCTGTCGTGTCACTGCTCAACCACGTCACCGCTTACTTCCGATAGCTGGATTCACACCGCAACACTATTGCGGCCAGCTCCGCCTGCAGTTATGGTCTGACTATCAGACCAAGAAGGAGAAACGGTGAAAGCTGCTGTCTATTCCGAACACGGCGGCCCTGAGGTCCTCACCTACAGCGATGTGCCGGATCCTGAGCCATGGCCAGCCGATGTCATCGTGCGGGTTGCTGCGTCAGCGCTGAATCGACTTGATCTCGTTCAACGCAACGGCTGGTTCACGCTCGACGGATTCTCGCTCCCGCATATCGCGGGCATGGACGTGGCCGGTACGGTTGTGGCGATCGGCTCAGACGTGGACTCGGTGTCGATTGGTCAGCGCGTCGTTGTTGACCCATCTATGGCCGAGGTCTCAGGCAGCTCCAAGTACTCAGGTATGGGCGACCTCTACGGCACGTTCGGCGTTATCGGGGCCAACCTGGACGGTGGCTATGCCGACCTGTGTCTGGCACCCGCCTCCCACGTGTACCCGGTACCCGAGTCAGTGTCTCTTCCCGAGGCAGCGTCACTTCCCACGGTGTTCGCAACTGCCTGGCATGCCCTGGTCGACGTAGCCAAGATCCAGGCAGGCGAGACACTGCTCATTCACGCGGCCGGCAGCGGCGTGAGTTCGATCGGCATCCAGATCGCGAAGAAGGCCGGTGCCACCGTGCTCGCTACTGCTGGCACCGACGAGAAACTCGAATGGGCCGAACGAATGGGAGCAGACCACGTGCTCAACAGTCGTACCGGTGACGTGACCGGCTTCGCCAAGGAAGCCACCGATGGACGTGGCGTTGACCTGGTCTTCGACCATCTCGGACCGGCCCTGTGGGAACAATCCGTATTCGCCTTGCGACCCCGTGGTCGCTTGGTATTCTGCGGTAATACAACAGGCAACGAGGTCAGCGTAAATCTCAGCTACGCATACCACTTCGGCATCCAGTTTCTGGGCAGTGACCCCTACCGTCACGATGAGTTCCCGCGGATTCTGGAAGCTGCCTGGAGTGGCGGGTACGAGTCGATCGTCGACTCCCAGTATCCCCTCTCTGAAGCCGCGGTCGCCCAGGAACGAATGGCTCAATCAGGATTCATGGGCAAGATCCTTCTCATTCCATGACCGCTGGCTCGACGACCTATCCAGAATGGGACAAGCCCGTTGTCGACTGGGATGAGAAGCCCGAACCGGCCGCCATATGGCAGATCGTGGGCGGATACTCGCTCTACTGGACTCTCGTCGCCGCGTTGAAACTGAGTCTTTTTGATCAGCTCGAGGAGTCACCCCAGACACTTGAGGCCCTCGCCGACCGACTCTCAGCCGACAGAGAACGACTTCGTCATATCTGCGACACACTCGTCAGCGTCTGGATCCTCGACGGCGACCGTGCTGGCTACCGCCTGAACAAGACCAGCCGCACGCTGCTGGTATCCACCAGCGAGCGATACATGGGTGACATCGTGATGCACTCACCGGGCGAAATCGAGAATTGGCCCGCTCTGCACGACACGGTCCGGTCAATTGAGCCTCCCCGAGACATTGACGCCGATGGCGGTGCGTTCTACGAACGGTTCGCACGGTCCAGCTATCTCACCCAACTTCGCGGAGCTCGGTTTCTGGTCCCCCGACTTGGCTTTCACCAGACCACAAGCCTCCGGATTCTCGATCTCGGTGCCGGTGGAGCACCCTGGACGGTTGCGCTCCTCGAGGCATCTCCAGAGTCATCAGCCGTCGTCAACGAACTCACCGCTGTTCTGCCAGCCGCCGAGGAGAATTGCCGTCAGCACAACCTGATCGACCGCTGTGAGTTCGTCGCCTCTGACTACCACCAACTCGAACTGGAACCCGAGAGTTTCGATCTGGTGGTAATGGGCCACATCCTGCGTAACGAAGGACCTCAGCTTGCCGGGCAACTTCTCGCACGAGCCCATCAGGCGCTCCGACCCGGAGGCAGAGTACTCATCGCCGACTATTTCGTCGCAGACGACCACCTCGGTCCGCCCCAGGCCCTCCTGCTCGGCATCACCATGATTGCCAACACAACACGAGGCACGACCTACCGGAAGACCGACATGGCTGAGTGGATGACGACAGCGGGCTTCGAGCACATCCGCAGCCTTGAGACGGTCAAGAACAACCACGTACTTA
>CAYUOD010000296.1:0-4159 GCA_964446225.1 uncultured Acidimicrobiales bacterium
CCAACCACGAGTCCATCTGTATTCTCGTAGGCACCAGCCAAGAGGAGAGCCATTCATGGACCAAACTGCAACCCGAAAGCAGCTTCCCAGACTCGCCCTTCTTGTGGCCGTGGTCGGAGCGGTTCTGATGGGGGTGGGGGCGTTCCTCCACTGGGGCTTCGCGCTGACTGCGCTGGACGATGGCCTGAGCTGGCCCATCACCGATGACACGTTTCCTCACGGATACTTATTCCTCGCGGCTTCCGGCATTGGTCTTGCACTGCTGCTTCTGGCGTCCAAGGGCGCCACCTCCCCGGATACGCCGAGCAGATTCGCAATCCTCAGCCTGATCGTGGTGCTGGGAGATGCGATCTACTTCCTGGTGGACATCGAGTTCGATCTTGAGTTCGCGGGCCCCGGAATCTTCGTGACCTCCGCAGGAGCATTGGCCTACCTGATCGGGACTCTGCTGGTGCGTCGCACCGCCACGCCTACAGCTCCCAGGTGATTCGACGCCCCGGATCGGGTCGGTAAGCACAGTAAGTACCAGTCTGCAGCGAACTCTCAAGATGGCCCCCAATCAAGGGAGAGACAGCGCCTATTCGCGCCACGGCGGATCGCAATGCCTTCGTCACACGGACTCGCGCCCGCTCAGCTGACTTATCGAGGGACCTGGCGCGACCGCCAAGACCCGTTGCGCGAACCAACTCAGCCAACAGCAAATCGAGTTCGTGTTCGGCTTCTTCCGCGCGAGCGAGATCATTGGCCTGGCGCGCTTCGTCGATGCTCTCCTGCAGCACAGCAACCCGGGCCTTGTACGAGGAAATAGCCTCATCGTCGAGCACCGGATCAGCACTCCAGGTCCGTCGGCCGACAAGTTCCTCACGGTCCCCTCGTCCCCTGGACTGGCCGTCAGCGACTGCCGAGAGTTCCCCCGCGTGGATATCGACATCCGGCCTGCGCAACAATTCAACCAACATGCGCATGCCCTTCGCATCGGGAACCGAGGCCGATGAGTCGTCAAGGTCCACATGCCAGATCTTGCCGCGCATTACGAAGCGCCCAAAAGAACCCTGAGCTGGCTGAAGTGTTTCCCGCACCTCGACCGCGGACGCACTACTGAGATCCGCCTTCCGAGCACGCAGCTGAGCCGCCCAGACATCGAGTCCATGCGCCGCTGCCAACTCGGCTGCCTCTTCATAGGCGTCGACCGCCAGAGCAGGCTTGGATTCGAGCTCGCAAAGACGCGCCCGGTAGCTCAAAGCCAGCACCACATAGGTGTTCGCTCCCGCACTCCGGGCCGCCGCCTCGCCGCGCTCGAGATCAATGCGGGCCTCGCTCAGACGGCCAGCGGCCGCAGCCATATTGGCCCGGCGGAGGGCGACGGGGCCATCAATCGCGACGCCAGTGCCCAGGACCAGCCATTCCTCCCTCTGTGGTTCAATGAGATCGACGATGCGGGAAGCCCACTCAGCTCTACCAATTCCCGCGGCCGCCGTCCCTGCCATAGTCACGAATGGCAACCAGTCTGTCGCGTCACGACGGCTCGTAAGATCGCTCTGGAACACCCTCGTGAGATGTACCTCGGCCTCATCGGCCTCGCCCATGTCAGCAAGAATCCACGCGAGTGCAGCGCGGTAGGGAAGATATGTCGGACGATCTTCAACCCACTGCCGCACGAAGGGCAGAGCAACCGCCTGGGCACCCCGGTCTCTCAGCACATAGCCCAGGAGCATCGCCGAGTATTCGCCGACAGTCGCTTCGTTGCGCGTTCCAGCGGCAACGCTCACCGACTCCTGTGAGAGCTGCTCCGCCAGGCCCAGCTCTGCACGCGCATGCGCCAGAGCGGCCCTCCAACGCAACACAGCCCACTGCACCACCGGTGGAGCGTGAGCGAACATTGACTCGACATGACCAACGGCCTGATCCGCCTCGGTGAGTTTGCCCATTCGCATGAGCGCGGTCACCTTGAGCGCGGCCAGCGCCAACCTGGACTCGGGCGACGTTGACCCAAGCTCTGTCTCTGTCCGCTCCAATTCTCGAACTTTGTGTTCGAGTTGAGAGGGCGGGCGATACGCGGAATCACGAGCGACGGTCACCCAGGCAGCTAGTTCGGGACTCGAAATCGCGCGGGCAATGGAATGAGCTTCATCCAGGAGCACATCCAACTCCACTGCACTGAGTACCGCGAACTGCTGGTTTGCGGTCTCAATAAGGAGCCGACCACGCGTCCAGGTTGGCGCTTGTGGCAAGCGAGCCAGGGCGTTTGCGAGAACAGCGGCAGTCTCAGGGTTTGGCTCAGGCTCCAATCCAAGCGAACCAAGAGTGGGTGGCAGCGTCAACGCCGCGCGCCCGCGTAACTCGGCATCACCAACTGCGTCCGCCAACTCGGTTGCCTGTTGCACTGTGTGCCGAAGCTCTGGCGATCCAAGAGCCTGTTGGGCACGTGCCAACCCGACTGTGATCTTGGCACGCTCGGGAGGCTTGGCACCTGCCATCGTCGCGAATTCGAGGGCCCGCGAGAAGTGAAACTCAGCGATGGCGGGAGCCGCCTGTTCCATGGCGTGTTCTCCCGCGCGTACATTGAGATCAATGGCGGGCCGAAATTCGCCTGCGAGGCCTCCAATGGACGCGTGATGAGCAAGCCTGGTCAGCATCGCCGGATCATCCCCTGACCGCACCCCCAGTGCCGCACAGATACTGGCGTGGGTATGAGCGCGGGTAGCGATATCCATCCGCTGCTCACAAGCCTGCCGGTAGGTGGTGTGATGAAACCGGTAGTACACGATCGAGTCGCCAACCGAGTCCACGAGACCCGACTCGCAAGCGGGCAGTATCAGCGAGGACACCGAAAGCAGATCGCTGTCCATGACCTCGGCCAGGATGCCAAGGTCGAACTCGTCTCCGACGGCCGCCGCAACACTGAGAACGTCCAGACTTTCAGAAGACAACCGCTCAAGGCGCCGTCCGACGCCGGCCTCGGCAGCCTCGTCTCCAGACTCAATGGACTTGACCCAGTCGTTGAGCAGCAACGGCAGGCCTTCAGTAGCAGTAACTGCTTCATCTATGTGATCCAGCATTTGGAATGTCTTGAGAAGCTCGGCGATTGCTGGCCGGCCCAGCGGCGACAGGTGCAAGGTGTTCGCTTCGCCCAACAGAGCTCGTATGGCCTGAGCAGTCGGATTGCCAGCCTCATCCATTGGCCTGCAGGTAGCGACATAGCTCAGCGACGACTCCTGAGAGGCGAGCCAGCGCAGAATCGATATCGACTCGGGGTCAGCACAGTGCAGATCCTCGATCACCACGATGACTGGATTGGCGTCGGCCATGGCGACCCGTTCCAGATACTCGGCTAGCGCCAGAATGAGAACATGAAGATGAGTCTCGTGATCAGTGAACTGCTGTTCCCCGTTGATATGGGGGTACAGCGCTCCCAGGTTCGCAACTCCCCGTAGCGGTGGCTCAGCAGACTCCGGATCAAGGAGCTCAGCAGCTTGAGCAGCAATCTGCAGCCAGGGCAGGAGCGGATGTGTCGGCCCCCCTTCCCAGCATCGTCCTGTGAGGACACGTGCGTCGTCTAGCTGTTCAAGAGTTTCGTCAATAAGGCGACTCTTGCCAACTCCAGCAGAGCCCACGATGAGCTTGAGCTGTCCACCAGCAGCAATCGTGGCCCGCAACCCACGCAGTTCGTCGTCGCGGCCGCAAAAGGGGAGTCGCGCGTGCGGCACGGCCGTGTTGTCTACCGCCCTCTTCTCGTCTGCTCGCTTCATGCCGCGCCCCCGGCCCTATCCCTCGACAAGGCTACTTGCCACTGATCAAGAGTGCTCTTTCAGGTTTCTCACAGCCTCCTGACCGGTTTCGTCACACAAGTTGTTGTCACTTCGTACCACCCCACCATTTTGCTGAAGTTGTCTGCTCGTTGACCGACGGAGATCTAGAGATAGAGGCTTTTGACCCGAATTCCAAGAGCCACGATCAGAAGAGGTGCACTGGTGACGAACAAACTGACGCAAATGTCAATGAGAGCCAAACTCTCGGTTCTCGTGCTCATTCCATTGATCGGGATGACCTTGTTCGCTGGCTCCACCGCCATCAACAGGCGGTCGAACGCCAATGCAGCCGCCGACCTTGAGACGCTGAGCCAACTGTCAGTGCACATCGGCAACCTCCTCCACGAGAC
>CAYUOD010000297.1:0-4148 GCA_964446225.1 uncultured Acidimicrobiales bacterium
GTGCGTCGCAGAGTTTGAATACACGTTCGGCATGCTCGCCAAACGTATGACGGACCGCTCCGTCCACATAACCCTCTCTATCGGCGTTAGCTTCGTGAGCCGGCATAAAGAGACGGTGATAGATCAGTTCTTGCATCATTCTCCCAGGTTGTCGCCCGACCAGACTAGGCCAGCACCACCACCGTTGTCCCAAGCGGCGCCCAGTCATACAGCTGTTTGGCCTGCTCGACGCGTTGGCGAATACAGCCCGACGATCTGTAAGTGCCGAGCTGCTCTGGAGTCTGCATCGGGGAGCCATCGGCATAGGTCGGAATACCGTGGAATCCGATGGCCAGAGTTCTCCCGAACGCGAACCGGACCATCCATTGCATCGTGATGCCATCGTGGCCAGCCCAGGCCAAAGGAGACTTGGAGTACACCGAGTACGTGCCTGGGGCTGGTGTGAACGCTTTTCCCGACACGAGATATGAATCAAAGACCCTGCCGTTGGCTTGCACGAGCCAGACGCGTTGTCCAGAGGTGGCGTAGATGATGCGCCGACCGTTGCCACTGTTGGCAGGTACCGGGGGCCCCTGGGTTGTTCGCCCGGATGGGGATGAGAGCAGCCAAACGCCGTCGGCCTGAGGCCGCGCCGCAATCGCAACGATTGGCTCGTCGCCAGTGGCAACAACAGATCCATAATCTGAGGCGTCGCCAAAGGTGTGCACTGTGCCGCCCGCTGTGACGAGCCAGTATCCGAGACCGGTGGTTGTCGGTGCACCGTCCACTATCGGCGTCTCGAGTGTGAGGTTTGCGGTTGACCCGCTGAATGTTGCATCGCCGTACGCAAAGACCCCTCCGTCGGTCGCGCTGAGCAGGTAGCCAGCGCCACCGGCCGAAGGCAGGATTGTCGTGACGGGTGCGTTGAGTGGCAGGGACCCTGCGGAGCCGTAGAACTTCGCATCGCCGAATGCGAACACTCCACCGTCGGTGGCGACCAGCCAGTAGCCGTCGCCGCTCGGCGAGGTCAGCATCCCAACGATGGGGGCGTTAAGGACGATGTCCCCTGTTGAGCCATAGAAATCGGCATCGCCGAACGAGAAGATTCCACCGTCAGCTGCGACGAGCCAATAGCCGAGGGTGGTCGGAGTAACTGCGATTCCGACTATCGGCTGGTTGAGTTGGTAGTCCTTGAGATCGCCAAGATCTGGGGCATCACCGAAGCTGTTCACGACACCCGTGTCGCTTACGAGCCAATACCCCTCCCCACTGTTTGTGGAGACGAAGTCAACTGCGTCGCCGCCTTCTACAAGGTCGTTCAATGCACCAAGGAAGGGAGCCTCCCCGAGGGGGTGCACATTGGCGCCCCCACTGGCTTGCACGGTGTAGTTCTCTTGCGGTGCTTCAGCGACCTGCGCCTGCGCAGTGTCCGCCTGAAAAGGGAGTGACAGCGTTACCACCGCCATCAGTGCGTTCATCCACATGTCGATCCAATTCCGGCGACCTGGACTGCAGGCCCCCGTTGTGCCTGTACCTAGATGTTAGCCCGCTTCACTTCGCGGGAGCACAGAGCGCAATGACGTTTTCGTCGGGACGCGGGTTCTGTAGGTTGCCGCCGTGGGTGGCCGCACCCCAGCCGTAGACGGCGCCCGTTGCAGTGATGATCCAGGCTCCATCGCCAGTGGGCGTCGGTGTTGCCGATGTAGGCGGAGATACCAGTTTGCCCACGAGTGAAGAATCGGGTTCGTCCCCGTCGTGCAACTGGATTGCGCCATCAGAGAACAGCGTCAGCAGGCGTGGCCCAATACTCAGGAGCTTGATTGCTACGCGAGCTTCGGGTGCTGGAGTTTGCATCGCGCCGGTGACCTCGCCGGCCTCTGACAGCCAGCACACCCCGTTTTGGGTGACGGTGAAATCGCTGTAGTGGTCTGTACCCGGGGGACGAAACATTGTGCCTGACGGATCGGTGACGGTCCCGTTCTTGAACATGGCCCAACAGCCATCGGAGGAGGCTTCTATCTGCACGACGAGGCCATCGCCCAGCCAGGGCGGAGGCGCTGGAGGGTTGGGGCCAAAGACGGTCCAGTCTCGCTGCCCAATGAGCGCATAGCCCTGCCGGTCGGTACTGGCGAAGAGTCCGATGGACTGCTGGGGCGTGACAGGCGAACCCCAAAAGGGCACTCCGAAGGATGAGACTCGACTGTCTTCTGAGAGCAGCCAGTATTCGGCTGGTGGCGGCGGGTCTGTGAGTTCAAGGAGTCGGGCAGGGTCAGTGCGGGCGAACGGGTTGAGCGTCATGAGCGCGACACCGGAAGGCGTGTCTTGGTGGCCACGAGCAAAGGCTTGTCGGTGCCGGTGACAGGGGGGACATTGATACTGGAGAATCCGGCGGTATTGAGCGCTTCGGCAGCGAGTTTCGGTGGATCCAGCCACAGCAGTTTGCCGAGACCTTCCAGGCACCGATTCGCGTAAGTCAGGCTCCCCATGGTGG
The DNA here is from genome assembly GCA_964446225.1 of uncultured Acidimicrobiales bacterium. Lineage (GTDB taxonomy): Bacteria > Actinomycetota > Acidimicrobiia > Acidimicrobiales > Poriferisodalaceae > CAYUOD01. The sequence goes on from CAYUOD010000297.1 coordinate 2,471, forward strand.
CGTTCTTCGAGCCCCACAGAACAAGCGAAGTTTCCCCCACGGGTGAGCTGATCAGTTCGTCCTGGCATTTCTCTGAGACTGCGATCCCCGCAGCTGTGAGTTCTTCCGCGACCTTTGGTGTCTCTACGGCGATGACGGCACGGGGGTTGACGGTATCTGGTAGCCAGGCTGGTAGCTCGAGAGGTGATTGCGGGAGTTGCCCCAGCGCATCGACCACAAGCTTTGCGCAGCGAATCGCAGACCATTCGCCCGTCGCTACCTTGCGCGCCGCGGCGCCCATACGTGCTCGGCGAGCTGGGTTTGAAAGCAGCGACACGACGGTGTCCGCGATGCTCTGCGTCTCGTCGTCTGTAATGGGAGCGAACAACGTCGCCGCCGGGGACAGCTCGGACCATGCCCCTATTGCCTGAGTCACGACAGGAACACCAGCCGCGAACGCGGCGGCGACCGGCCCGGAGGACTCACCGACATGGGGGGAACGCAGTGCGATCGCCACGTCCATAGCAGCGAGATAGCCGTGCAGTTCGTCCGTACTCAGATAGCCGGTACAGATCACTGCGTCACTCACGCCTGCTTCATGGATTGCCGCGCTGAGGAGTCCGTCGCTGCGGTCAGCACCCAGCAGAACGAGTTTGGCATCTGGCTCCACCATGCGGACTCGCCGCACGACGTCAACCATGACAGCGGGGCGCTTTGCTTCGGTGACGAAGCCGGCGTGCGCGATGAGTAGGTCAGATCCGCTTAATCCGAGCCTTCCGCGCGGCAGTGCCCGGTGTGCATCGGGGGCGGGCAGGGGTACCACGACCGACTCGACGCGCGGAGCGCGCCGTGCGACTTGAAGCTGTGCCCATTTACTGTGTGCGATTATTCGCTGGTGGCGGCTGAGCACTGGTGACAGCAGATCGAACAAAGCCAGCTCGACGCTGCCCCTTGAGCCATGGGTGCGCGCCTGCGCCAATCTGGCTCCGGCTTCGCCGTACACGTCTGTGAGGACGTCGTAGTAGCTCTGGCTGTCGTCAAGGCCCAGTGAGATCGCTTCGAAGAGATGGTGTAGTGAACCATCGTGGAGCTCTACGACTCCAGGCGGGCCGGTCATCGCGGCACTGACCTGAGGAAGGTTCCCGAGGCTGTTGCCGAGGTGATAAAGCACCACGTCCGCCTGGGTGTCTGCGAGTCGGTCGAGGCTGAGAAGTTCGCAGTCTGGCGGATCTAGGTAACTGTCAGGCGCGTCGAGATACACCGTGACCTGGTGTTTTTCGCAGAGCAGACGAAGCTGCTGGTCTGCGTAGGTGGCGACACCGCTTCTCGTTGGAGGCAGCGGAGCAACAAAACCGATGTGCATTATCGTTTCGTGAGCTCGTCGAGTTGGAACTGGAATCGCTGAACCTCAGTCACGACCTGGCTCAGCGACGCCTCTGAGCGGCGCGTTGATTCGTCAACCACCACATCCAACCGCTTATTCGTGGCTTCGATGGCTTCACGAATGCCCCGGAGATCTTCAGCAAGGTCTTGGAGTGCCTGGGCGAGCGCAGGAATGTGCTCTTCGCAGACGAGATCGAGGCGCTCTTCGAGGGCCATTCTGCTGTCGGTCTCATCTGGGACCAGTGCAATGCGGCTGAGGAGTCGACGGGGGGCACCGAGGCGAGTCATAGCTGCGACTTTAGGCCATGGGTGTGAC
>CAYUOD010000298.1:0-4116 GCA_964446225.1 uncultured Acidimicrobiales bacterium
AGGCGGTGCAGACCGCTGCGTGGCAGATCGTGCAGAATGAAGGGGTAGATCAAGCCCCAAACTCTTAGACAGGACTTTCGCCACCGGTGTCGATGAATGGCTCACCTCAGAACCCACGGCGACTGCTCGGTCTTGCGATCGCGGCTTTGCTGATTGCTGCTGGAATGTGGGTTGTATACCGCAACTCAACCAACGACCCCGCGGAGGCGCCGACTTCGGATTCGACCGCGACGACGGGTGCGGTCGTGGCTGACACGACAGCCACGACGAGCGCGGCCTCGTTAGACGCCGGACGACTTGACGAGCTCGTCTCTTTCGTAGAGGCGACGCGGAATCTGACTTTTACCGAGGAACCCGAAGTCGAGATCATGGCTGCGGACGAGTTTGGGGCTGAGTTGGCTGGCTTCCTGGATGCCGAGCTGGACTCTTCTGCGATCACTGAATCTGAGGACGTGTACCGCGCATTGGCGCTGTCGCCCACGGACCAGGAGATCGAGCCGCTACTCCGTGAGTTCCTTCTGCGCCGAACGCTTGGCTACTACGACGATGAGTCGGCGACTGTTCGTGTGCGTGGCGGGCTGGGCCCGCTGACCGAGTCGGTGCTCGTACATGAGTTGACCCACGCGCTTGAGTCTGAGTATTTCGATCTCGGCTCCGACAGATTTAGCGAGCGCGAGGACGAATCGCTGCTCGCGTTCCAGGCGGTCGTCGAGGGTAACGCAGCATTCGTGGAGGCCGCCTTCGTAGAGCAGTTGAGCGAGGCCGAGAAAACTGAGCGCCAGCTTGGTCAGGCCAGCCTCGTGGCTCCGCCCCCGTTGTCGGGTCCGGTGCTCGTGACGTTGGCGTTCCCGTACGCGGAGGGTTCTGTGTACGTTGACGGGCTTTTCGCTGCCGGGGGCACTGACATGTTGGATCTGGCCCTGACCAATCCGCCACGCACGAGCGAGCAGATTAGCGAGGGTCAGGCCATCGGTCTGGAGGATGCGGTTTCGGAGGTGAGGTTCCCGCCGGCCGATGACGTGGAACTGTCCCGTGGAGTGCTTGGTTCGCTGACGCTGCGCCTGGTGCTGGAGACGGCGTTGCCCAGGGCCAACGCTCGGGAGCTCAGTCTCGAGTGGAGTGGCGACGCGTTCGTGTCATGGCGGGAACAGACGGCTGTCTGTGTCCGAGCGGACATTGTCGCCGAGTCGCCCGCGGCTCAGGAGCGGATGCTCATCGCACTCACTGAGGTGGCGAAGGCTCGGGTGGGGACTGCAGACGTGGTCGCGGTTGACGACCTCGTCCGCTTTACCAGCTGCGCCTAGAACTTGCTCATGATGGTGTCCGCGAACTGTTTCATGGCATCGGCCGACATCGCCGGCACGACCATGCGACTCACCCCGGCTTCAGCGAGGCGTTTCATTGACTCGGGTTTTGGTGAGGCGCCGACTGTGATCTCGATGTCGGCTGGATCTCTGCCCTCAGACGTCGCTGTTGAGCGAGCGAGCTCGATGAGATCGATGATTGAGTCGACGTCATCGCCGAGTGGGAAGAATCCGTCACCAAGTCGCCCGGCTCTTCGCGCGGCGGCTTTGGAGTGTCCGCCGATGACAATTGGCACGGTGCCGTTCGTGGGTTGTGGCCTGCTGTAGGTGTTTGAGAACTGGGTGAACTCCCCGTCGTAGCTCGGGAGGTCTTGTTCCCAGAGCGCGCGCAGTGCCTGGATCGAGTCGTCGGTGCGGCGTCCTCGGGATGCAAATGGCACGCCGATGGCATCGAACTCTTCCTCAAGCCAGCCAACGCCGACGCCCAGGATCATCCGGCCCTCACTCATTGAGTCGAGCGTGGCGACTGTCTTCGCGAACACCACTGGATTGCGCTGCGGCAGGATTACGATGCCCGTCGCGAGTTTGATGGTGCTTGTGGCGGCCGCGGCGAAACTCAACCAGATAAGCGGATCTGGGATGTCGTAGTCGTCGCGTTTGCCTGGCATTTTCCCACTGGCGCTGTATGGGTACGGCGACGAGTAGCCAGCCGGTACCACGACATGCTCGACGGTCCACAGCGACTCGAAGCCGTTATCCTCGGCCGCACGTGCAAGTGTTGCAGCTGCCTTACCGCCGGTGTTATGTCCCGTATTGGCGAAGACGAGTCCAAAGTGCATTGTTCCCCAGTGCTGTTCGGGGACCGATCCTAACGAGCGGCCTGGGCACACACGTTATTGAGTGGACGATTGCTAGCTGAGGGGCTGAGCGAGGGCGATGCTTGCCGTGGCGACGATTACTATGAGTAGGCCTAGAACGATGTCGGGCTTTGGCACGACGGCTCTGACTTTGGGGTTGAACAGCAGAAGTCCGCCGATGATGCCGAATGTCAAACCACCGAGGTGTCCTCCGATGGAGATGGTTCTGATGCCAAAAGTGAGCAGCAGGTTGATGCCAATGACATAGGTGATCTGGGATTTCAGAATGTCGACGCCACGGCTGTGCTGGAACACCGCAAATGCACCGAAGAGTCCGTAGATGGCACCAGAGGCTCCAACGGTCAGGGCGTTTGATTCCAGGATGATGACGCCAAGCGAGCCGCCCAGCAGTCCGAGCATGTAGAGCCCGGCGAAGCGCACGTGGCCGAGTAGTCGTTCGAGCGGTGGACCCATGATCCACAGTGCGTACATGTTGAAGCCAACGTGGAAGATGCTGACCGGATCGTGGAGAAAGCCTGAGGTGACGATGCGGTACCACTCGCCATTGGCCACGTGAGGCTCAGACAGGCCGTAGTCGAAGGTTATGAGCGGTTTCCCCCGGTTGACGATCCAGAGTGCGACGTCGAGGGCGATGATTGCATAGGTGACAGCCGGGGCGGCGGCACCCAGTGCGCTGCGCACTCTGCGCTGCTCTTTGCGGTCCGGGGCCTGCTGGCGCACGCACTCGAAACAGTGGGAGCCCACAGATGCTGTTTGTAGACACTCAGAACAGGCTGGTCGACCACAGCGGGTGCACGCCCGGCCGGTTGGCCGATCCTGATGGTAGAAGCAGGTTTCTTCTGTCATGTTCCTCGTGGGTTTTGGCATCTCAAGTAGGCCGAACTCCAGATTGTAGGCCCATCAGGTAACGCAACCGACCTAGCCCCTGTTCTATTTCAATCGGCGGAGTGCGGGCTATTTGCTGTGCACTCGCCATTCGCCCAGACTTGGGAACCTGAGCACCGTCAGTGACGTTTGATTTCATGAACGTGAGAGCGAAGGATCCCTAAGGTGATAGCGAGGCCCCTCTGGGTCATCACAGTGACAATGGCCCTCCTGGTTGCGGCCTGCGGAGGCTCATCTGAGCTGGCAATCGGTACAGATGGCCGTGCGTTCGCGGGAGTTCAGTTGGACTCGCCAATGCGTAAGCCAGATGCTGTGCTCACCGACACGAGCGGCGATCCCTTTGATCTGCGGTCCGAGACTGACGGTGTTATCACGTTGGTCTACTTCGGTTACACAAATTGCCCTGACATCTGTCCGGTGTACATGGCTCAGGTGCAACAGATCTTGGAAGATCCCAGCACGCCAGAGGACGTTGAAGTTGTGTTCGTGACCGTCGATCCAGAACGAGACACCGGCCCTGTGGTGCGCGAATGGTTGGACAAGTTTGACGAGGACTTCGTTGGTTTGACCGGAACCCCGGAACAGATCGAAAAGATTCAGCGTGATGCGGGTGTGTCGGTGGCCTACCCCAATCCCGATGATGCTGGGAGAACGGTCGCCCACGCGGCGCAGGTGGTTGCGTATGCACCCAACGGCTATGCCTACAGCGTGTACCCGTTCGGTACACGCGAGAGTCAGTGGGCCAATGACCTGGCGTTGATAGATGAGATCACCGATGCGCCGTAGCGCCTCTGATTCGGGTACTAACCTCAAAGTGAAGAATCAGAGCTCGGCGAGAGGAGCAACCTGATGTCCCTGTTCCCAGAAGCGAGTGACTCGTGGTCTTGGGCTTGGCAGCCTTATCCGGGTGTCTGGCTCCTCGTGGCCGCTATTGCTGGTATCTATTTACGAGCGGTCCATGTGCACGGCGAAACCGGGCCGACCGTCAAGCGTCAGAGGCGCTTCTTTCTGGCTGGTGTAGCGGTCTTGTGGCTTTCCATTGACTGGCC
>CAYUOD010000299.1:0-4100 GCA_964446225.1 uncultured Acidimicrobiales bacterium
TGTAGTAGAGGCCGGAGCGTTGTGCGGCCCAGGCGATCTGTAGGAACAGCGGATGATTCTCGATCATGAATGCGATGTGGTCGCCCCGCTCGAGTCCGGCCTTTCTGAGGAGGTGAGCGAGTCGGTTGGAGCCCTCATCCAGTTCGCGGTAGGTAATCACCTGCGCTGTCGCTGCCATGATGTAGGCAGGATGGTCAGGTTTTGCTTCGGCGTGGGTCCCTGGGTACATGGCTGAAAGCTAGCAAGCAGCTGACGGCGGCAGCCATTCAGCCCGCAGCTTTGGCGCCACGACCTGCCCAGTGGCTACTCTTCTGCCCTTAAGAATTCCGAGGAGCGACAAAGCATGAGTGCCATCGAGAACTCGAGCGCTGATCTCAGGACCGAAGAGTCTGAGGTGCAGGAGCTCTGCGACGCGTTTCTGGCTGAGAATCCACCGAGGACGATGTCCAGAGTTGACTTTCTTGGCGCGCAGTTTGATGCTGGCCTGGCGTGGATCTACTTCGACGTTGGCTGCGGCGGGCTTGGCATGAGCCCCAAGCTGCAGAACATCGTAAGCATCGCCTTTACCGACGCTGGCGCGCCCAATCCGTACGGTGTCAACCCCATTGGCTACGGCATGGGGGCACCCACGGTCCATAACCACGGCAGCGAGGCGCAGCGTGAGCGTTATCTGCGCCCGTTGTTCACCGGCGAGGAGATCTGGTGTCAGCTTTTCAGTGAGCCGGGCGCCGGGTCAGATGTGGCCGGTCTGAGTTCTCGGGCGATTCTGGACGGCGATGAGTGGGTTATGAACGGCCAGAAGGTCTGGACCACACTCGCCCACGTGTCGCGCTGGGGCATGCTCGTGACCCGAACCGATCCAGATCAGCCCAAACACAAGGGTCTGACCTACTTCGTCGTGGATATGCACCAGCCAGGAGTGGAGGTTCGCCCGTTGCGCCAGATGACTGGCGACGCCGAGTTCAACGAGGTCTACTTCACTGACGCCCGCATTCCTGATGACGAGCGGCTTGGTGATGTCGGCGACGGTTGGCGCGTGTCGATAACGACGCTCATGAACGAGCGGGTGTCGATAGGCGGTGCCGTGGCGTCGAGAGAATCCGGACCCATCGGGGAGGCGGTCAAGCTCTGGAAGTCGTTGCCCGACTACCGCAAGACGGCCGATCTGCGCGATCGCCTCATGAGCTTCTGGATCGACGCTGAGTGCAACCGTCTCACGAATATACGGGCCTCACAGAATCGCTCCAGGGGAGTGCCTGGACCCGAGGGGTCGACGGGCAAGTTGGCGTTCGCGGAGCTCAACAAGGCGATTTATGAACTCGTCGAAGAACTGTTAGGCGCAGAGGGAATGCTGTATGGAGAATACGAGCAGGAGGTCTCGGCGACGGCCATGTACTCAGCTACCTTGCAGCAAGCGTTCTTGCGTGCACGAGCCAATTCCATTGAGGGTGGCACGTCTGAGGTCATGAGGAACATCCTGGGCGAACGAGTTCTGGGGCTGCCGGGGGACGTCAGGGTAGACAAGGATCGGCCGTGGACCGAGGTCCCACGAAACTAGTATTACGTTTGAGAATCAGTTGTAGTGGCAATGTAATAGGGGGAGGACAGTGGGGGAATCTGACGTCAAGGTCGATCTGGGGCTCACAGATCTGAACGCCCGATCAGTGGTCATTTCCACGCTGCTCGGCTCTCAGTATGAGGAACTTCCGGCCAGCGCGATCGTACGCACGGCTGAACTGTTCGGTATTGCGCCGGGCACGACGCGTGTTGCTCTCACCCGGCTCCTCGCCGCAGGCGATGTGCATAGCCTTGAAGGGGTTTACACGCTTGCGGACCATCACCAGGCCCGGCGTGCCCGACAGCTGCGGTCGGTGAGTCCCCAGGTGAAGGAATGGACCGGTTCATGGCTCACTGCGGTGGTGATGATCGAGGGTCGTGAACCCCACCATCGACTCCTGCTGCGCGAGGCGTTCCGCCGCGAGCGTTTCGTCGAGTTGCGAGAAAGCATCTGGATGAGGCCGGACAACATCGATCACGGTGCGACGACGCCCGCGATGCACACAATTGAGGAGCAGTGCCAGTGGATGTTCAGCGAGGTGGGGCCAGATCTTGAGACCACGCTGCTTGAGCGTTTTGCGCCTGCGACATGGGCCGAGACCGCTGATGCGCTCGAGCAGGAGATGCTGCGCCTCATGCCCCGGCTCAAGCAGCATGACCCGCAGGTCTTCCGCAGAGCGTTCATTGTCGAGGGCGGCGTTCTGCGCCACCTGATGAGCGACCCGTTGCTGCCCGAGGAACTGCTCGATGCTGGTTGGCCAGGGCAGCGCGTCAGGGACACCTATAAGCTCTACGACGAGCACTTTCTGGACACGCTCACCTTGTGGAACGGGCAGCAGGACTAGTTGCTGAGACTCCGCAGGTGTGGCACCTCGTTGAGGCTCTTGATGCTTCTGTGGCCTCTGCTTGAGACCAGGAACCGGTTGATGGACGTGTAGTTCACATCAATAAAGAACAAGTCATCGCGTTCCAGAATGTGGCTGCCCCAGGCGTTGATCACACCGCCATGACATACCACCGCGACCGTCTCCCCTTGATGGCGCGACGCAATGTCAGCGAGTCCTGCGGTGACATTGGTACGAAACTCACTGAGATCCCGTTCGAAGGTTCCCGACACCAGCTCAGTCCACGCTGTACGGTCCTCGGCCTTGAGTTGTTCCAGAGGAATGTAGCGCTCATCCTGCTGGTCAAACTCAGCTACCCGGGGATCGGTACAGATCTCCATGCCGAGAACCTGGGCCAGCGGCTCAGCCGTCTGATGCGCCCTACGCATCGGGCTCGCGTACACGGCGCCAATATCCTCAGTGACGAGCCACTCGGCCATTGCCTTGGCCTGGATATGCCCGACTTCGGAGAGCGCCGGGTCGGCGGGAGAGCCATCCTGGGTCTCGACTCGCAGCGGCAGACCATGGCGTATCAGCACTAATTCCATCGCAATTGAGAATAGACGTAAACGGTTTCATTAATGGCATTCTGGAGGCGCGCTCTCGGATACTCTGGCGCAATGACTCGTCGCACAAAGATCATCGCAACGATAGGCCCCGCATCGGAGAAGCCGGAGGTACTCCGGGACATGATCGAGGCGGGCATGGACGTTGCTCGCATCGGGCTGGCGCACGGCACGCTCGAACAGGCCATATCCAAATTCAACGCGGTACGCCATGCCTCCAAGGAGGCCGGAAGGCCGATTGGTCTCATGGCAGACCTGCCAGGACCCAAGGTCCGCTCAGGACAGTTCAAGGACGGTGGCGTGCTCCTGCAAGACGGAGCATCAATGCGTATGGTGCCAGGTAACGAGACCAGCACCGCCGAAGTCGTAAACGTCGACTACGAGACATTGCTCGAGGACATTCAAGTGGGCGACCGGCTCGCATTCGGGGACGGCGCTGTAGACGTCCACGTACAGGGCAAGGACGAGAATGGGCTGATGGTGATTGTTGCTCACGGTGGCCTCGTTCAAGGTCGACCCGGGGTACATATTCCGTCTGATCGACTGCGGATGACAGCGCCGACGAACGATGACCTGCGCTTGCTGGATGCCTTTGTGGAGGTTGGTGTCGACATCGTGGCGCTGAGTTTTGTGCGTTCTGCCCACGACATTCGCCGCGTCGGTACAGAGCCGTTCCCGCGTGGGCCAATGATCATGGCCAAGATCGAGACCAGAGCCGCAGTGGAGAACCTGGCGGGAATTATCGAGGCGGCGGGCTCGGTGATGGTTGCCCGCGGAGATCTGGGCGTTGAGTTTCCTCTCGAGGAACTGCCACATTTGCAGAAGCGCATTATCCGAGACTGCATCACGCTGGGCAAACCTGCAGTGACCGCTACCCAGATGCTCGAATCAATGGTGACGGCACCTTCGCCCACGCGTGCTGAGGCCAGCGACGTGGCCAATGCTGTCTTTGATGGCTCGTCTGCTCTCATGCTGTCCGGAGAGTCAGCAGTGGGACGCGATCCGGCGAACGCGGTGGCCACCATGTCCCGCATTGCCGCGACCGCGGACGAGCAGTTCGACTACGAAGGCTGGGCCCACGACATCAACCGGG
>CAYUOD010000300.1:0-4094 GCA_964446225.1 uncultured Acidimicrobiales bacterium
ATCAACGCCTGGCGCCAATGGTTGGTGTCCTGGACACCGACCCCCGGCGAGCACGAGGTGCGCGTCCGAGCGACCGACGGCAGCGGCACAACCCAGACCGAGCAGCGAACTGCGGTTGCCCCCGACGGGGCCAGCGGTTGGCACACCATCCGGCTACGGGTCTGAACAGTCTCGCGGAGACAACCTCACCATCCAGGTGAATCAAACAAGAACGGGCTCGGCGTCGGGGGCAGGCGCCACATCGCTGTCTGCTTGGTTGGGTCCGATATGTGAAAGCCCGATCTCGCCGTCGATATCGATGGTTGGCAGGATCCGGTCCAGCCAGCCCGGGAGCCACCAGTTAGAGTCACCCATGAGTTTCATGGTTGCTGGCACCAAGACCATGCGAACAATGCTGGCGTCGACGAAGATCGCGGTAGCAAGTCCGACGCCAAACATCTTGATGGTCGGGTCATTGCCGAAGATGAATCCGCCAAAGACGCAAATCATGATCAAGGCAGCTGAGGTGATGACGCGAGCGGTGCTGGCAATGCCGTGGATGACCGATGTGTCGTTGTCGCCAGTAGCGAGGTATTCCTCACGAACACGTGACAGCAGGAATACTTCGTAATCCATGGACAATCCGAACAGCACAGCGAACATGAACATCGGGATGAACGGGTTGATTGGCACTGTCGATTCGAGCCCGACGAGGCCAGCACCCCAGCCCCATTGAAATACCATGACCAGCACGCCATAGGCAGCGCCAATGCTCAACAAATTCAACAGCACAGCCTTGAGGGGTACAAGCACTGACCGGAATACCATCATCAGCAACAGGAACGACAGTCCCAGTACCGCTGAAATGAACAGCGGCAAACGTCCATTCACTCGGTCGCCGACGTCCGCGGACGTTGCCGTGAGACCACCAATATTAGCCCGTGCGGGGCTGTCATCCAGAACCGAAGGCAGGACATCGGAGCGCAGTCGCTTGATGGTGTCGAGTGTGACACGGTCTTGGGGCGAGGTGGTCGGGAAGGCCAGCAGGGTTGCCACGCCTGCATCAGTGTTGATAACCGCTGGAGCGATCGAGGCGATGCCGGCGTCCGCCGACACAGCAGCAACGAGTAGTTCCACAACATTCATGTCCTCGGAGATGTCGATGGCGACGATGAGCGGTCCGTTGATTCCTGGCCCGAATCCTTCGGCGACGAGATCATAGGCCCGTCGTTCAGTCCGAGTTTCGGGCCATGTGCCATTGTCGGCGGTTCCGAGTTGCAGGGCGAGTACTGGCGACGTGAGCGCCAACAATCCCATGGTGACGCCAATGGCATATTTCCAGGCGTTGTTCGAGACGTGCTCCCCCCAACGGAGCCATCCGGCCCCGATATCCTGGCTCGTTTGTTGTTTCTGGCGATGTATTCCGAGCCGGTTCACCCACAGACCCGCGACACCGAGGAACGCCGGGAGCAGCGTCACCGAGGCGAGAACCATGATCAGGACGACAACCGACGTGGCGACACCGGCTGCGGTCATGAACGGTACGCCAGCAATGGCCAGACCAAGAATGGCGATTACCACGGTTCCTCCGGCGAAGATCACGGCTTGGCCTGCTGTGGCTACTGCCCGGCCAATTGACTCTTCTACGCCCATTCCGGTGGCGAGGTTTTCCCGATGCCGAGTGAGCAAGAAAAGGGCATAGTCAATACCAACGCCGAGCCCGATCATGCTGGCCATCTGAGGGGCCCAACTCGGGATGTCAATCAGATAGGTGATGAGCGACATCGAGCTGACGCCAATGGCCAAACCAAAGAGCGCCATTCCGATCGGAAGACCCATGGCAACAACGGTTCCGAAAGCAACGAGCAAGATGATGGCGGCGAGAACAACACCCGCCATCTCACCAACACCGGACTCGGGTTCTTCGAACTCGAAGAAGAGCTCACCGGCCATCTCAATCTGCAACGCTGAATCCGTCCGTGCCGCTTCGACGAGGACCTTGAGGTTGTCTAGATCGATGGCGCCGACCCGTTCGGCAAGTGGGTATTGGAGGCGGATGATGGCGACCTTTCCGTCAGGCGAGAGCAGTCTGGACGCGAGCACCACCTCCGGGTCCGAGACCAGTAGCCCGGCTGGATCACCCGCGTTGAGGACGTTGGGGAGGGCAGCGAGCTTCCCTTGCAGATCGGCCAGTGACTGTCGCAGTTCGGACGAGTCGAGGAATGTGTTGGAGTCATCCAGCGGTGTCACCACAACCTCGGCGGTGATGCCTGCCTGCTCGGAGTTCGCAGCAGAGAGAAGGTCGATGGCCTCCTGGGAATCAAGCCCGGGCACGTCGAATGAATCAGTGAGTTCACGGCCGAACATTGTCGACGCCCCGATCACGATGATGGCGATCGACAGCCAGGATGCAATGACCAGCCACGGGCGGCGGGCGGCGAAACGGCCAAGCTTGTAGAGAGCGTGCGACATGAGGTGTTTCCTTCGACGAGTCCAGTCCCGAGGCAAGTGCACTGGGACCTCCGCATCATCGAGGACGATGGCATCAGATGGCCTCGCCCGACCGCACATCTCACCCGGGTGAGGTCGTTAGAGGATTCCTAGATCGCGGGCAGCTTGAACAGCAGCCTTGCGATTGTCGACCGCGAGCTTGCGGTAGATGGCGCCGCAGTGTGTTTTGACCGTGTTGGGCGACACGAACAGTTCCCCAGCAATTTCACGCTGCGACAAGGCGGTTGACAAATAGCGAAGCACCGCCGTTTCCCGCTCCGTCAGCTGTTCCACGATCGCCGGGACCTCTACTGGAGCAGCCGCGAGTGCGTGACGAGACTCGATGCGTTCCAGGTGACGAGCAACGATCCCCGGGTCCGGGAACCGGTCAACGGCAACTCGAGCCTCCGCAAGTAACTCTGGCCCGCGGCTGTCGCCCAGCTCGGTCAGTACGTCACCGCTGACCGTTAGTACATATGCGAACGCCAGGTCACTGGTCGTCCGACGGACGAACTCGATCGCTCGCAGCGCGTTCTCCAGCGCGTCAGAGTCACCGGAATCAGTGTCATCCGCGTCAGTATCAACCGCGTCAGTATCAACCAGGTCGGTTTCATCCAACGCGGAGCGTGCACGAATGGCGTAGGCCGGGCCGAGTCGGTAGTACCCAGCGATGCCTTGCTTGTCAGCTGTATCGATCGCTCGCGACGCCGCTGCTCCGGCAGCAACGGTGTTCCCGGCATCGAGCTCCACGATGGCCTGATAGATGAGGCCGAGCACGTGAACGGAGTTGAACTGGGCGTGCTCTGCCTTCTTCACAGCCAACTCCAGCGCGTATCTGGCCTCCTCAGCCATGCCCGCCCACATGAAGACACCGCCCGCCACCACGATCTGAGCCGATTCAAGAGACGGAAACTTCTCAGAATCCGCAAGTTCCCGAGCGATCACCAGGGCCGAATTGACATCACCTCGACCTAGGAAGATGTTCATTCGCAGTGGCGCAGTGATCGCTTCATCAAAGCCATCAGAAGCAACATTGTGGGTAATGGCAACCCAATCTCCGGCCGCCGAGTAATCACCAGCGATGAACTCGCACCAGCCCCACAACAGCGCACACGCGGCGTCGGTTCTGGCCACGTCACCTAAAGCCTCAAGAGCTCGCCGCAGCGTCTCGATCTGGCTATCGGCAATGAGCTTTGACCCGTAGGGCAGCATCGCGCGGGCAGCATCGTTGCGATCACCCGCCTCAAGCCAGTGGCCAACGGCCCGGTGGTAGTCACCCTCCGCCTCAAACCAGGCTGCAGCGCGACGGTGAAGCCCTGGAAGTTCCTCAGGCAGAGCGTTCGTTGCTTCAAGGCGCAGCAGGTCTCGCAACAGATGGTGATACCGATACCAATCGCCGGTTCGATCCAGACCAATCACCAGTTGATTAGCAGCAGCAGTCTCGACCAGCCATTGCCTGCCGCCGGTCGACTCGGTGACCGCATCTATCAGAGGACCGCTTAGTTTCTCCAGGATCGACGTCGCCAGCAGCCGCTGGCGGTGATCTTCTTGCACACCACCCAGGAACTCCTCACTCAGATAGTCAACGACCAGCTGATCATCACCGTGGAAGTCCTCGACAAACT
>CAYUOD010000301.1:0-4076 GCA_964446225.1 uncultured Acidimicrobiales bacterium
CCGTGCGGAGGAAAGTTAGATGGTCAGAATTTCGTCAGACGTAGAGGCTTCCATGAGTTCAGAAGTCTGGTCGAGCAGGGTATCGGCATTAACACGGTCAGGACTTACCGCCACGATCGTCGCCAACTGCGGGTTCAGATCCTGTTCAGAGTCGCCGACAACTATGGGCATGGCCGTCAGCGCTGTTCGTACCCGGTCCAACACGATGTCGATATGGCTGGAGTCAATGTTGCTCAGCACGGTAACGAAGTTTCCGTCGTCCAGACGTCCGACACGATCAAGTCGACGTAGTCCCCCACCGATGAGCGCACCCAGATGGCGGGCCATGTCGCCCGAGTCTTCCATTGCATCACGACGCATCGCGTCCAACTCCGGTATCTGGATGAGAACAAGTGCGAACGGTTCTGACATTCGCTCAAGTCGTTCGGTCGCGATCTGTATCGCATCGAGGGTGCCGGCACGATTGACCAGTCCCGTGGTCGGATCAGTGCTCGTGAACAGGTCCAGTTGTAGCTGGAGCCGTCCCACGTCCATTCGTGCGGTCTCGAGTTCGTCCTCAAGCCCGATCATCCGCTCACGTAGCGTTCTCAATTCTCGCAACGAAGGAGTATCCAAGTCTGGATCGTCGCGGAGGTCAATGACCTCCACTGCTTCGTCCTGTGCTGTTTCCCGATCACTCATCTGCAGTCCCTCCAAACAGATCTCACAGGATGCTGTGTCGACTGGGTTTATGGTGATAAAAGCTCTTTTGTAAAAGAATCTCCAAATTCTCGGGAGATCACACCCTGAGCTTGACCTGGTGCTGCGTCCGTCGACTGGTCCAACGTGATAGATCCGACGCAAGATCAGCTGCTTGAGGGCGGACTGCAGGCGCTCAACGACGCGCTCTGGCGCCAGCGCTCCCGCCTGGACGTCCTGGTCTTCAAAACCAAGGTGGCGAAGCTCACCATGGCAACCGACGATCAGACTTTCATTCCCCTTGCTGTATCTGAGCTCGACCAGGCAACTCGCGCTCTTCGCGCTGAGGACCACGACCCGGCAAAGCTGCTACGAGCGATCTCGCACCATCTCACCCCAGGCTCAGGGAATCTCACCCTGCACGATCTTGCAGAGCACCTCACCGAACCGTGGGCACGCACGATCCAAGAACACGCCAGCGCGTGTCACACGATCCTGAGCGAACTCAAAGCGCTCAGTGCTGAGGGTCGCGCGCTCGCTCATTCCGGTCTCCAACAGGTTCAATCGATCCTGGCGCTGGTACTGCGGCCACCAGTCAACGAGGCCCCAGAGATGTATGACGCCAACGGATCTCGTGTGGCAACCGACCATCAAGCAGTGGACCAACTTCTATGAGCATGCAGGGCCTCAACACCGGTTACACCGGAGTCATAGCCGCGCAAACCGGAATCGACGTAGCAGGTAACAACGTCGCCAACGTGGGTACAGATGGCTACACGCGCCAGCGTGCAGAGTTTCGGACTCGAAATCCGCGCCTGACCCAACAGGGATTCATCGGCACCGGCGTTGATACCTACAACGTCACCAGAGCCCGTGACGCATTTCTTGATGCCAGAGTTCGCACTGGTCAAACAACCCTGGGGGCAATGGTCTCCAACAGCGGACTCATGAAGCGGGCCGAAGCCGTCCTCGGTGAGCCCAACTACGGAATCTCAAACGAACTCGACGACATGTTCGCCGCATTTGAGGAAGTTGCCTTGAACCCCAGCGACAATGCCGCAAAGGTCGCGACTATCACTGCAATGCAGTCCGTCGCAGCTCGGGTGCGCGGCGTAGCGCTCGGCTTCAAGAAACTCCAGACCGACACTGCAGAGAATCTCAGCTCTGAAATCGGCGAGGTGAATGCCTCGCTTGAAGAGGTGGCTCGCCTCAACGTGGCGATCACCGAGGCCGCCACGTCGACTCAACAACCAAACGACCTCCTGGATGCCCGAGATGTAGTCCTGGACACCCTGGCGCGCAAGATCGGTAGCCGGGTCATAGACAACGGCGACGGCACGGTACGCGTAAGTCTGAACGGTCTCGCGCTCGTAGATGGCAGCAACGTCCGTCCGATTTCGCTCAACTCCACAACCTTTGATCTGACGCACCCAAATGGCGTGTCCCTTACCGCGGGCGGCGAGACCGGCGGTGTGCAGACCTTTCTGACCCAGGACATTCCAAACCTTCTCTCTACTCTGAACAGCTTCGCCAGCGATCTGAGCACGGCGTTCAACGTCCAACACGGCGCTGGCTTCTACGACGCCACGAATAACGGTACTGACCTCTTCGCGGTCACTGCAGGTACCGAGGCAGAGACTCTCAATGTCGTCATGACCGACTCGACCCAGATCGCTGCCGCCTCAACAGGTGGCACACCGTTCCAGGCATTCAACGGTGAGAACGCCCAGGCCATGTCGGATCTGCGCCTGTCATTAACTGCCCTTGGTGGCACAGACACTCTCGGAGGCTCACTGCGCAGCTTCATCACCGAGATCGGGGCCCGCACAGCAGGTCTCGGCAGATCGGCTGAGGCCCAGGGCGAGTTGGTCGCAGCTGCGGAATTGGCCCGCGACGGATCCCAGGGCGTGAGCCTGGATGAGGAAATGGTCAACTTGGTGCAGTTTCAACGGGCTTACCAGGCCGCGGCCCGGGTGATGACCACCGTGGATCAGGCATTGGACACGCTCATTAACCGGACCGGACTGGTTGGGAGATAGGTATGCGTATTTCACAAGAGGTCATCGTCAACTCAACGATGCGGCGCCTACAGAGCCGCCTGTCGGAGTTTCAGGAGACACAACGTCGCCTGTCAACCGGCAAACAGTTCGAGGTAGCCAGCCAAGACGTCTCCGGCATGAATGTAAGCCTCACCCTGCGCGCCGAGATTCGGGCGCTGGACCAGAGCAAACGAAATGTCTCAGACGGGCAGAGCCGGGTGAATATCTCCGACTCCAAGATGCAACAGCTCACACAGAGCCTGCGCCGGGCAAGAGACCTTGCTCTGCGCGGATCCAACTCGGTGCAGCAGATCGAGCGAGACGCACTTGCTGTTGAGGTTGCCTCAATTCGTGAGCAGATGGTGAACATCGCCAACACGACATTCCTGGGCCAGAGCGTGTTCGGCGGATTCACCTCGGGTGCCGCGATCACCAACGTGGCGGGAACCTGGACCTACAGCGGCGATACGGGCGACGTGAAGCGACGTATTGGTGAGGATGAAGTCGTGTCGGTAAACGTGACCGGCGATGACGTCTTTGGTTTCAACAGCGGAACTGACGTGTTCACCGCCCTGGATGATCTTGAAGCCGGACTTATCGCCGGCAACGGTGCGAACATCACCAACGCAATCAATAGTCTGGATTCTGCCAACGAGGCAGCGCTCACCGGATTGGCCCGGTTGGGGTCAATCGGATCATTACTCGAAACAACCAACAGTCGTATTCAGGAGCAGGAGCTCGTGCTTCGCACACAACAGTCACAAATTGAAGACGTCGACATGGCCGAGGCAGTTATGGAGTTGCAGACCCAAGAGGTCGCACTTCAGGCTACGTTGGGTGCAATGAGTCGGGCGCTGCAGCCATCCCTTGTGGATTTCCTGGGATAAACGGAGACTGAAATGAATACCGCAGCACGCCCTCTCGACCAGGCCACCGGAGGAGATTCCATCCAACTCGTAACGCTTCCCAACGGAGTTCCCGGCCTCAGCCCGGACGTCGACTGGCGCCTTGAGGGTCTCGGTGAGACCGACGAATCGGCCTTCATGCTCCTGAGTTGCGCCCGTGAATCCGAGATCGGAATGATCGTAACCATCCCTTGGCTGTTTTTCCCCGACTACGCTCCTGATGTGCCTGAAGTGGAATACGAAGAACTCGACCTGGAAAGCCCCGAGGATGCAATCGTGTTCTGCTCGGTAACCCTCGATGCAGAGAACGAGCTCATTTTCGTGAATCTTCTTGGACCATTTATCGTGAACTCCAAAACCGGCATTGGTCGCCAGGTCGTGCTCACAGACTCCGAATACCCCGTACGCGCACCAGTGCAGCTCGCGGTGTAACTGTGCTCGTACTGTCGCGGCG
>CAYUOD010000302.1:0-4061 GCA_964446225.1 uncultured Acidimicrobiales bacterium
ACTCGGAGTGTCTTACCGGCGACCTTCTCGGGTCACGGCGCTGCGACTGCGGAACACAGCTCGACACAGCTATGACACGTATCGCCGAACGGGGCCGTGGTGTACTGGTGTACCTGCGCGGTCACGAGGGGCGGGGCATTGGTCTCGCACACAAGTTGAGGGCCTACGAGCTGCAGGACGCGGGCATGGACACTGTGGATGCAAACCTGGCACAGGGTCTGCCTGTGGACTCCCGGGAGTACGGCATCGGGGCTCAGATTCTGCGCGACTTACAGGTGGGCCCGATTGAGCTGATGACAAACAATCCCGGCAAGTACCAGGGTCTGAGTGGCTACGGCATTGAAATATCGGCACGTGTGCCCATCCCAACCGTCCCGACTCCGGAGAACGAACAGTATCTGCGAACGAAGGCTGACCGATTGGGGCACTTCCTCGAGATTGACGCGTCGCCAGCCCAGAATCACTCTGAACAGTAGGAACCTCGTGAACGAACTCACCACGACACTCGACGGCAGTGGCCGTCGCTTCGCGATAGTCGCAAGCCGATTCAACGACAGCATTACGCGCGAACTTGTACGTGGGGCTGAGGATACATTTCTGCGCCATGGAGTTGTGGAACCAGACATAGATCTGTGTTGGGTTCCTGGCGCATTTGAGATTCCGCTTGTGGCTCAGGCGCTGGCACGGCGGGGTGAAGTCAGTGCAATTGTGGCCCTGGGTGTGGTGGTGCGTGGAGCGACTCCCCATTTTGAGCTCGTGGCCGGACAGGCCGCTGCTGGCATCCTGGGCGTGAGCCTTGAAACGCATATTCCGGTCTTGTTTGGTGTGCTCACCACCGAGGATCTCAATCAGGCATGGGAACGGGCGGGCACAAAGGCGGGAAACAAGGGCGCCGACGCAGCTCTGGCAGCCTTGGAGATGACCCAGATCATGGAACTGCTCGAAAAATAGCCCTACCTGACGCTCTCGGTCGTGGTGTGTGCCGGTAGAGTCGTCAGCAGCCAGGAATACCGGTAGGGGTGGCGCCTCGTGAAGAGGATCTTTGGACATGACCGGGCGAAGGACGCCCAGGCCGACAAGGATCCACGCGCGCTTGAGGCACTGCGGTTGGATATCGGGGCTGCAAGCCTCAGCGATGACGCCGCAAAGCGAACCTTTGACGACATCTTCGCTACGGAATACCGCTCGCTGGTGCGTCTTGCTACCCTGATGGTCGATTCGGTGGCAATCGCAGAGGATTTGGTGCAGGACGCGTTCGTCAAGCTGCACCGGAAATGGGCGAGTGTGGAGTCGCCTGTGGCCTATCTGCGCACGACAGTCATGAACAACTGTCGGAATGAGATTCGTGGCCGTGTGAGAGAACGCAAGAGTAGGCAGCGGTTCCGTGAGGAAGTCGTCGAGCTTGAAGCCGATGAGGTCCTTGATGCGGTGCGGCAGCTGCCCGAACGACAACGGGCTGCGATTGTGCTGCGTTACTACGAGGATTTGTCCGAGGCTGAGATAGCCCGCACCTTGGGCGTTCGTCCAGGCACAGTGAAGTCGCTGCTGCATCGCGGTACCGCTGAGCTCCGGCGAGTTCTTCCTTCCTAGATCTTCTCGCCCAACTTTTCTTGAGAATCTTGGAACCTTCCTTGGGTCTGCGGTGTCTACCTAGTGATGCACAACATCCAGCACCTTTCGATTCAGGCCCGACAGGACGGCTGTCGTTGTGTATTGATCCCGACGTCAATTCACAGAGGTTGGCGTGAGCGATGAGTTTGAGCAGAAAATCGCTCGTTCTCTTCGTTCCGCAGGTCGCACAGTCGTCCCCTCCCCGACTGGCTACCTGCAAATACGGGATCGTATTGAGACCCGCGCAAAGCGGGTCCGCCGAGTAGCCCGTGTAGCGGTCAGCTCGATGTCGGTACTGGTCGTCACCGTCATTGGAATACTGATCGCCACGGGCGGCTCCGGCTCTCGCTCCGTTGAAACCGTAACTCCTGAGGGGTCCGGTATTCCTGGCTACTCTCCGGTACTGGTTCCAGCGGGGATGCAGGTCGTCCAGGTGGTAAATCACGATGCGGCCGAAGACCTCGAGTCTGAGTATCTCGAGGTCTACCGCTCTGAGGGAACCGACAGGCGGATTGTTGTTCGCCAGCGTCCTTCGATCGCCCCTCGTGTCGGCGAGATTCCACTGTTGGCCACAGGCCCCTTGTTTGCTGAGATCTCAGTACAAGCTGACGGCTCCAGTGTGCTGGCTTGGCTGACCAACTCCGGCCAGGAACGTCAGGTCTCGGCTTGGGGTGTGAGCGACGAAGAACTGCGCCTGCTGGCCAGAGACATTGAGGTCCGAGATGGCCTGGGTGGGTCTGCTTCCATTGAGTTGCCGCTTGATATGGCCCTCATAGCCGAGGGTGAGCGCGTTGCGACAAGCGGAGACGCTGAGTTCAAGCAGTTCACGTTGAAGAGTCAAGAGGGTGCCGAACGGAAACTCAGTATCGAAGTCACGATTCGCTCGGGGACAGTACTCGACCTTGAAGTTATGGACGCGTACTCGGCTGAGGCTGAGTGGGTGGATGACACGAAATTGCTCGTACGCCTCGGCGGCGAGGATCTCCTGGTGCTTTGGTCCGCGAGTCCCGAACTCCTCGTGGAAACCCGAACTGTGGGGCTGGAAGCGTCCGAAGTACTCGATTTTGTGGACATGCTCGAGCCGGTCGAGGATGCAGCATGGAGCGGACTACTTACTGAGGACGAAGGTGATCAGACCGCTACGACCGAGTTTGTCCTGGCAGCTATGGCTGAGGTCGCGGGCCGTCTGGATGGGCACAGCTGGCGTCTGGTCTGGCCGACTGAGACGTTGACTCATGGTCTCGGCGATCTCGATCTCGATCTCGACGGCGGCGAGGAAATTGATGATGCCGGGGGTGCACTCTCGGCGCATGATGAGCTTGATCCTGTGGATACCGCAGTCGCGGAACCGGCCAGCGAACATGATTTGGCTGACGCTGTTGACAGCGCTGAGCAGACGACAGCGAGTACGCCGGACGAGGAAGTTCTGGTGACCGAGCCGACCATCCCGGGTGACTCTCACGAAGCGGTTACTACAGAGCCTGCGGAGGCCGTCGACCCTCAGACACCCACAGCTGGCGAATTGGTAGACGGTGTTCAAGGCGGCGCAGAGACTTGTCTGCAACTCCTGCTCGACTCGGTGCTTGTCGAGGAGCGCTGCGACCTTGGGTCAGCAACCAGGGTGCGGGCGTTTCAAGCGCTGGACCGGGTGCTGCTGGTCGCATACAACCCTGTTGGTGAACTGTGGCTGGGTAATCCACTGGCGATCACCAGCACTGAGGGTGTGCTTGAGGTTGAGGCCGATGCGACCGCAAAAGGCTATGTATGGATGGCTTGGATCGAGGCCAGTGAAGTACTGAGTGTGACTCAATTGCAGCTTGATGGCACGGTCCTGGAGTTCCCGCTCGTTGCGCCGCAGACCCATTCTGAGTCTGTGACAGTGCGGTAGGAGTTCCCGAACTCTCTAGACTTCGGCAGTATGGAAGGCCACCACCCCGCCATCGAGGAATACACCGAGGCGATTTTTGAGCTCGAAGAAGACAATGTCGACGTCATTCAGGCTCGTATAGCCGAACGGCTAGAGGTTTCCCGGCCAGCGGTGTCTGAGATGATTCATCGCCTCGAATCCGAGGGTTTCGTCACCCTTGGCGGAGGCTCCATCGAGCTCACAGAGGCGGGGCGAGAGATTGCTGTGCGTACTGTTCGCCGGCATCGTCTGGCTGAGCGGTTTCTCACCGACATGCTCGGGCTCTCGTGGGCTTTCGCCCACGTCGAGGCGGGTAAATGGGAGCATGTCATCAGTCCTGAGGTGGAGGAGGCCATGTTCGAGGCGCTGGGCCAGCCAACGACCTGTCCCCATGGCAATCCCATCCCTGATTCCGGGTACAGCGAGCCAGAGACTGTTGCCCTGAACGATCTCAAGGTGGGTGACGCGTTCGTTGTGTCACGCATCCCTGAGAAGCTCGAGTTCGCCCCAGGCGTATTGACCTTTCTCGAGGAATCCCATGTGA
>CAYUOD010000303.1:0-4059 GCA_964446225.1 uncultured Acidimicrobiales bacterium
ATGCTGCGCAGTCGACTCGTATCGCCTGCCGGCCTCGCTAGAGCGAGCCTCGACTTCGTGAAGAAGGACGACTGGCCCGGCTCTGAGGAAACGATCGGTCAAATCGTCTCGAGGCGGCTCGGTAGCCAGGTCGCCCGCAACGTCGTCGACCCTCTCCTTGGAGGGATTTACGCATCCGACATCGACCGGCTCTCGGCTCGCGCCACCTTCCCACAGCTCGAAGACGCCGCCCGGAGAGGACGCAGCCTGATGCTCAGCTTGCGCAGGATGCAGAAGAGAAGCGGCGCTGACCCTTCTGCTCCGATCTTCGGCAGCCTGGATGGTGGCCTGGGTCAGGTCATCGATGCACTTGAGCGGAGCATCTTGCGCAACGGCGGAGAGGTTCGCCGCAACACTGCAGTACGAAGCGTCGAAACATCTGCCCGCCGTGGCAGCAGCATTATCCATCTTGATAACGAGCTGATCGAGGCAGACGCGGTGGTGCTCGCTACTCCGGCGTTCGTGGCGGGCGACCTGCTCGGCGGCGAAGCAAGGCAGCGCCTGTCAGCCATCGCCTACTCGTCGGTTCTTCTCGCGACGATGGACCTGGCACCGGGTTCAACGAACGAGTTGAAGGGCAGCGGACTCCTCGTCGCCAAGGATTCCCAGCGGCTCGTAACCGCAGTTTCCTACGGCTCAAACAAATGGCCGTCATGGATACGCGACGCAGGATCCACCCTCAGAGTCTCCGGCGGCCATATCGGAAACTCCACCGTCATGGACATGACCGACGACGAGGTTGAAGCCGCGTTCTGTACAGAACTTGAACAGCTTGTCGGCCTCAAACAGGCTCCAACCGCCGTCCGCATCTCGCGCTGGCCTCAAGCATTTCCCCAGTACGAGCCTGGCCACCAGCGCCTCATCAAAAGCATCAAACATGACCTCGCCCTCAGCCATCCCGGCCTGCTCATTACGGGCGCGGCCTATGAAGGAATCGGGATTCCAGCCTGCATCCGACAGGGCAAGGAGACCGCATCGGCGCTGCTCAGGACCATTACGTAGCGCTTTAGGGGCGGCCCGAATGACAGGGCAGCTACAGCATCCGTAAGATAGACGCACGATGCGCCGCAAAACCCTCGCCGTCATAGCTGGCTTTCTGACAGCAGTGTTCGTGGGCGTGAGCGCGGCGAGTGCTGGCATATTCGGGAATCCGGGCAGTCCGCAGAATGCACAGGCCTTCGCTGCTTCGGCTCCACTCGAGACGCCGACAACGATTCTCATCGAGGAACCCCGCGGCGATGATCTCGACGCAATCGTCGAGCAGTCGGCTCTCGTGAGTTCACTCGCGCCACCCTCAGATGAAGCTGCCGTGGACGCCCTGCCTGAGCCCGAGCTCACAGAAGTAGCCGAGCTCCCCGCGCTCGATCAGTCATATGCGGCGCTACCGGCTCGGCCCGGCCTTCCTGCCGAACTGACGGCACCCCTACCCGTGCCAGTTCCTGCCCCAACCCAGAGCTATTTCGACGAGCCAATCATCGACCTTGGGCAAATCGCGATTCCCAAGATCGGCCTGGACGTGCCAATGGGCGAAGGCGTCTCGCTCAACAACATCGACCGGGGACCAAGCCTTTGGCCAGGCTCGGCGCTGCCCGGCGAGATGGGCAATGCAGTTATCGCAGGACACCGCGTGACAAAGGGTGGGCCGTTCCGCAACATCGATCAACTCGTCGCTGGCGATCAGGTGATCTTCACCGTCGACGGCCAGCGCAGCGTGTACGAGGTCTTCGATACCGAAATCGTGACGCCCGACGCGTTGTACATTCTTGACCAGACCCGCGAATACACGGCGACACTGTTCGCCTGCCACCCCCCCGGGTCGGCGAAGTTCCGGATCGTCGTAAAACTCCGTCTCGTAGACAGTAAGGCCATATCGGTAGATGCCAATTCCACCTGACACTACTGAAGCCACACAAGACAGCCGACTCAAGACGAGATCAATTACCGCCGCACAGATTGTCGTTGCGGGAGGACTCATGGCATTCGCCATGGGACCGTGGGGCTGGTGGCCACTTGCGTTCGGCGGCATCACGATGCTGCTCCGGTTGCTGAAGGACCGCAGCTACAAGTCCCGCTTCCTACGCACGCTCGGCGTGTTCACCGTGTATTTCCTGCTCACAATGACTTGGACGATCAACCTGCACCTGGCGGCCTGGCCATCACTCGCCTTCTTGCAGGCAGTAATGTTGGCGGCGATCGTGGCCCTCACCCCCAAGGGCCGAGGTCGCTGGCTGGGTTTTCCTGCCGCGGTCATGCTGGCGGAGGCCATTCGCTGGAGCGTGCCGTTCGGTGGAGTTCCCTTATCCAACCTGGCCTTGACTCAGGTAAATGGTCCACTTCTGCCCACCGCGAGACTGTTCACGGCGCTCACTGTCGTCGGACTGCTGGCCTGCGCGGGAGTGGCAATCGACGCGGCCATCTCCAAAGAACGCCGCACCGCGCTGATCGCGACCGGGATCGTGGTGATAGCGGTACTGGCTGGACTAGCAGCTCCAAAGGGCGAAGCGGTGGCCATCATCGACGCTGCCCTCGTACAGGGCGGCGGGGAACTCGGCACGCACGCCATCACCAGCAGTTCACTCGAAGTCTTTGAGCGCCACTTCGCCACCACGCTCGAGGTTCCCGAAGGCACCGATCTCGTACTATGGCCCGAAGACGTGCTCGATGTCGAAGGTGATGCCGCAGACTCTCCCCTCATGCAGCGTGTCCAGGAACTCGCCGCCCTGCGCGATTTTGTGCTCGTGGCCGGGGTCGTTGAAGGCGACGGCGATACGTATCACAACGCAGCGATCGTCATAGATACCAACGGTGAGATTTTTGATCGTTACGACAAGGTGAACCTCGTGCCGTACGGGGAGTACGTGCCATTCCGCTCAACTATTGACAAGATCGTCGACCTCGAACGACTCCCGCGCGACGCCACTGCGGGCGAAGGTCCGGGCATTCTCGATACCCCCCTCGGTCCAATGGCCGTCTCCATCAGCTTCGAAATATTCTTCCCTCGCCGGATGCGCTCAGGTGTGCTCGAGGGCGGCCGGCTTCTGCTCGGACCAACGAACTCGTCCTCGTACACGAACACACAGGTTCCCGAGCAGACGCTGGCCTCATCTCGCCTGCGCGCCGTCGAGAACGGTCGCTGGATGATCCAGGCATCGCCGACCGGATACGGCTCGTTCATCAATCCCGAGGGCACCGTCACCCAGCGCAGCGGCCTCAAAGAATCAATTGTTCTGTCGCAGAAGGTAGAACTCCGCGAAGGCGACACGCTCTCCGTGAAGGTCGGACGTGTGCCGCTGGTGTGGCTGTCGATCCTGCTGCTCGGACTTGCGTGGCGCAGGGACCGACGCTCAGACGACGACACGCCCGCAGCGAGCGAACCCCCGGCTGGCGAACCTGCCTAAGCTCTCAGCTCGCCGGGCTGAGTACGTGGGTCGGATCAGTGAAGCGCTCTCGTTGCTGACTTGGGCTGATGCCCCGCTCTCGATGGAACACCTGGCGCATCGCCTCACCGGAATTGAAGCCCACATGTGTGGCAATCGCCTCGTGCGATAGCTCGGTGGACTCAAGGAGAACAGTGGCGCGCTCGACTCGAATTGACTCCACATGGCGGGCCACGGTTGCGCCGGTCTCGGCTTTGAACACGCGGGCAAAATGCCGGCGACTGAGTCCGACCTGGCTCGCAAGATTCCCGACGCTGTGATCGGCCGAGGGGTCATCATGGATGAGCTTCAACGCCTGCTCAATGGGAACACTCACAGCCTCAACCGGAGCCGACGCCGAGCTGAACTGCGACTGTCCACCTGGTCTCCTAAGGAACACGACCAGCCATTTCGCCGTCGTTCGAGCGACAGTCACGCCAAGATCCGCAGCCACCAGAGCAAGGGCGAGGTCGATGCCCGAGGTTGCTCCACCGCTCGTATAGAGCGAGCCATCCTGAACGAATATGCGTCCCGGATCGACTGCTGCTGCCGGGCAGGCCGTCGCCAACTCCTCGCCTTCAGACCAGTGGGTTGTCACCCGATG
>CAYUOD010000304.1:0-4053 GCA_964446225.1 uncultured Acidimicrobiales bacterium
TGGGTTTGTAGGTCGAGGGTCGTGGGTGTGAAGGCGATGTCGTAGTAGCTGGTCATCAGTTGCTTCCTGCGATGGTGGCGGCGGCTTCGCGTGCGATGTGGATGGGATCGGTGTTGGCGAATATGGCTGCTTGCACGATTGCGCCGTCAACGAGCACCGCGATGGCTGCGCCGGATGGGGTGAGCGTCGAGAGATAGTCGGCGAGGGCATGCTTGTGCATCCGGATGATCTGGCGGTGCTCGTCGGTGAGTTCGCTCTGTTCGGCGTAGGTGTTGATGAAGCCGCAGCCGCGGAAGCTGGTGGCGACCATCCACGCTTCGACTGCTCCGAATATCGCCGTGACGGGTTCTTCGCCATCGACAAGGCGTGCGGAGACCTGGGCCTCGAGTCCGTGCATCCAGGTGTCGTGGCGGTAGTTCAGCCAGGCCGCGACGAGGTCGGATTTTGACGGGTACATCGTGTACAGCCGTCGCAGCGAGACTCCGGATGTGTCACGGATCTCGGCCATGGTGACGGCGGTGATTCCCTGGCTGTAGAACAGCGCGTCCGCAGCACGGAGTGACGCGTCTTCGGCCTCGGTTTCGTCGAGGGTCGCCGCCGGACTCATCGCAGGGGGATGACGCTGTCGTCACCTTCGGGGCGGGCTCCGAAGATGCGACGTTCTGATTCGTCGATGGCGACGTCGTTGATGGATGCTTCGCGGCGACGCATGAGCCCGTGTCCGTCGAACTCCCAGTTCTCGTTGCCATATGAACGCCACCACTGGCCAGCCAGATCGAGTGATTCATACTGAAAGCGCACTGCAATTCGGTTACCTGAGAGGGCCCAGAGATCCTTGCGTAACGCGTACTCCGTTTCGCCTGCCCACTTCTTGGCGAGGAAGTCGCGGATCTCGTCTCGGCCCTGCAGGAACGTGTCCCGATTCCGCCAGACACTGTCTGTTGAGTACGCACCAGCAACACGTTCGGGGTCTCTTGTGTTCCAGGCAGCCTCGGCACCCAGCACCTTCTTCCAGGCGGAGGCTTCGTCGAATGGGGGAACTGGGGGGCGTTCGTCGGTCACGGCAACTCCTATGAGAATGGCTATTCTCATACAACCGCAAACGACTCGCAACTATTCCAGTAGCAGCATCGAGGAGGTGTTGTCGCTCCGGTTAGTAGCTACCCGCAGCGAGCCCGATAGCGGGTGGCAGGATTCCGTCGAGCAGGATGTCCCAGTCGTCGATGCCGCAGCCGTTGACCCGGTCGATGGTGGTGTCAACCGTCTCGCCTTCGTAGGTGCCCACGATCATCGCTTCGTCAGGTCCGCCGTAGATCTCGGTGCAAGCCTGGTCCTCTGATGGACCCTCAAGGAGTCGGCTTTGTACGTCATCGTCGGCCAGGTTTGTGCAGGCCTCGTCGGCGTTGATGTCTACGTCACCCACGATTGTGGCGGTATCGCCAAGACACGAGACTGTGTACGAAGTGTCGACGGCATCCGGGTGGCTGATCGTGATGCTCAGCGTAGCCACGGGATAGGGACCGTCGCCAAGGGGTTCATCACCTGATTGCGTGTCGTTTCCGCAGGCAGCGAGCAGCAGTACCGCTGCGAGAAAGAGTGAGAGTTTTGTCTTCATGAGATCTCCGACGAACCTAGTTGGTGGATGGTTCCCGTTGGCCGGGTGAGAGAGACAAGTTGAGCGGCGACCAGGCCGACGAGTGCTCCTCCCAAAATATCAACTGGTAGGTGTACGCCGACGAACATACGGGCGACGCCAACGAGAAGAGCGAGGCCGAAGAGCAGCATGCGAACTCGCTTTGACGCCTGTAGTTCCAGCCCGACCGCAACTGCGAGGGCGAACGCAATAGCTGTGTGAGTGGATGGGTACGACCAGCCTTCGGCCACGTGTCTCGCTGGAGCGGTCAGCTCTGCTGCATTAATACGCGGACGTTCGACCAGCAGTTTCAACAGTTCACTTCCGGCCCATGCGAGGCCCGCACTTGCAAGTATGCGTGCGCCCGCCGCAATTCCCAGTCGGACACCGACAACAACCGCAACGAGCGCGCCAACCCAACGGGTACCGAGCTGCATGACCGGCACGAGGATGTAGCCAGCTGCGTCCGGCCAACTGTGGATCCAGCGAGTAGTTGCGGTCTCCCAGGCTGGCACGCCACTCTGAATGACATACCAGGTCAGACCCACAAACAACAGGAGTTCGGCAACGACTTGGTGTAGCGTCGCTCGCATGGGCACAACCTTCGCGTCCGGGGACTCGATTCAGGGTATGCCATCGCCGCGCTGGTTCGTAGCTACGTTCGTCGTCTACGTGGCTTTGGGTCTGATCTTTCGCACGCTGGTCCTCAACTGGGTCGTCGGTCCGCTTTGGATGTTCCTGACGCTGTTTCTCCTGCCCTCAGCCGTGCGCTGGCTTCTTAAGGTCTGGCGGGCCCGAGTCTCTGGATCATCTGTGCAGTGAGTTGGGCGGCCCACGAGTTCGAGAACTACTTCATTCAGAAGCATGTTGGACTCAAGGCGTCGTTTCTGGCTCTGGTGCTTGGTACCCAACTACCCGACCTATTTACGAAGAGCTTTGTCTATGCCTCGGGTGACCCGGCTAACTTCCATCGAGGCTGGCCGGGCGTCGGCTTCACCCACTCGTTCAGCTTCGGTCTTGTCTTTGCGGTTTCGGTGCTCGCGGCAACAAAGAGTCGGAGTTGGGCCGTCGGCATTCTCATCGGGCAGTGGGCGCATGTGCTCACAGATATTGCCGACACTGCGGGCGCAATGCTGTTCTTTCCGTTCTCCGTAGAGCCGGTCACGATCAGCATGTGGAAGCACGCGGCGTCTGAAGGTCGCTACGGCGACGCTGCCGCCTACTACTCAAGTCTGGGTGGAGTCTGGGATTTCTTCTGGCTCTGCATGGTGCTCATCTTTGCGTACAAGGTCCTTGCGCCCCGCTACTTCAGATCCACGATTGTGCCTGCTGATCCGAAGGTCTGGGGCTGGCTGCACACCAAGCTGCGCATCCCTGAAGCCGGGCTCATTCTGTTCTACTGGGGCTTCATGTTCTACGGCCTGGGCCGCATGACGGCGTGGTTCATTTATGCCCGCACCGGAGCCAACGTCAGCTTCAGTCCTGCGTGGCGTGGGCCGGCCTGGGTTGAGGCGAACGATCTCTCAGATTCGGGCTGGGTTGAGGTTGTTGCGCGCACGACAGTCGGTGGGATTCTGTTTTTCCTGGTCCTCTGGATCTGTTGGAGGCTCTTCATCCGAAGACTCTGGGAGCGCGGTGAAGATCCGCCTAACGTCGAGCGCGGTCGCGGGCTGCAAGCGGCGTTTGGTGAGTAAACGTGCGCGTTGCCACCTACAACATTCGCAATGTGTGTGCTCTCGATTGGCATTCTCTTTGGCCTAGGCGTCGACGTCATCTTGTCGAGGCTATTCGTGCGGTCGACGCCGACATGTGGGGCCTTCAGGAGGCCTACGGTGTCCAGCTCAGGTGGCTCGACAAGAAACAGTGGACAACAGAGCAATGGCAGTCTGTAACGAACGGTCGCAATAGCGGTGGTGGGGGCGAGCATGTTGCCATTTACTCTCGCACCGAGCAGTTGACGCTGGTGGGGGCCACCACCCGCTGGTACGGGGCGACGCCTGAGGTTGCAGGATCCAGGCTTCCCGGAGCGGGGGCCCCCAGGATCGCTACTCTCGCTGAGCTTGTCACTATGGAAGGGCAGAACATCCTGGCGGTGAACACACACCTCGATGACAAGTCGGCCGAGCGCAGACATCAGAGTGTGCTTCAGCTTGTCGATTGGATTGCGGGCATGGCGGCCGATCTGCCCGTCGTTCTGCTTGGGGATTTCAACTGCTCCCTCGATGCCGCCGAGCTCGAGCCGCTGGCTGGCGCTGGCCTCGCATCGGTGCTGTCACCGGCGGATGGACCGACGACGAACGAGTTCGGCCGCGGACGAGCGAAGCAGCTCGACCACATATTCGTGTCGGCGCACTGGCAGGCTGAAGCGAAGGGGATCCATACCGAGGCGGGCTTCGCGTCCGACCACTTTCCAGTATTCG
>CAYUOD010000305.1:0-4033 GCA_964446225.1 uncultured Acidimicrobiales bacterium
CATCGGCGTCAGATAGCGCTGAAATCGCGTCGTAGAAGTCGTCCAACGTGGGGTCATCGTTTGGCAACGTCAAGGGCACCGAAGTAACTACGCCGTTCGTTACCACCAGAACATTACGGAAGTCCAGCGTGGCCACGAAGTCCGAGGCATCCCATGGCTGGACCGGACACTCCCCGAGCCCCGCTGGTAGGTCTGTATCCACTGGCGGCATGCGATACTCCTCGACCTCAGGCGTCTCAAGCAGGGTGTAGTTCTCAAAGTTCGCCTCGAGCACAAGTTCCAGGCAGGCCTCTCCGTTCACCACCTCTGGCTCTGCCTGACTGCACGATGTTGCCAGCCCCGAAGTCGTCGTATCGTCTCCGCCAGGTTGGTTCACATTCTCGGTCTCGACACACGCTGCTGCAAGCAGCAAGCTTCCAATAGTCAGTGCGATGATCTGTCTCATCGGGTGATCCCCTCATAGTCCCATCACCACAGATCTCGCTTGAGTGTGGCCTGATACACATGATTATCCGGTAATTTTCCGGCGACTTCCGACAATTTCCGGGGAATTCTCCAGATTCGTGTATCTATCGCAGCGCTCGCTGCATCTAGTTGGCATGACCAACACACATGCAAACCCCATTGAAACCAAGCGTCCGAACCACCTCCGCAAGCTCGCCGTTGCCGGCAGCGCGGCGCTCATCCTGGTAGCTGCGGCCTGTGGCCCCGGAAACTCAGATGAGAGCGCTGGCGGGCCACAATTCGTCGCTGGCGCGACTGAAACTGCACTCCCGAGCACGTTCAACGGACTCGGTCAGGCCCCAACCGTCAAACCCGAGGCCCAGACGCTGAACCGCGATTCCAGTGCACAGATGCGTGCCACGCTGCCCCAGACCTCAGCAGGCCTTGAGGCGCTAGAGAGGTTCCTGGCCAATCAGGAGTTCGACGCTGGGCACGAGGTTGAACGCTTCAAGCAACTCAAGACCGACGCTCAGGTCGAGAATGTGGCGGCGGAAGTTGAGAGCATCCGGCGCTAACCACTTTGATTCACTCCACAGCTCATAACCCACAAAGACTCAGAGCCAGCCGGTTCTGGGTCTTCGTCGTTGTGGCGAGCAGACCTAAGCCAGGTGATCTACAAACGCCTCAAGCTGGCGGAGATTTCGGCACTCAAACACATCGTCGCAGTGCTTCGCGTACTCGCCGATAATCGAGTCGCCTGTGTTCCAGTAGCTCTTCGGCTCAGGGTTCAACCAGTAGAGATTGCGGGCCTTCTCACGAATCTCCTTCAACACCCACGAACTGGCAGCGTGGTAGTTGTTGCGAGCGTCACCGAGACACAACACGGTCGCCTTGGAGTTGATGCTCGACCCGTACTTCTCCCAGAAAACCTCAAACGCATGCCCGTAGTCGCTATGACCGTCGACCCACACCACATCTGCTTCGGTGTTGATCCGGTGGACGGCCTTCGCGATATCTTCCTCACCTTCAAAGAACTTCGTCACCTCGTCGATGCCATCGATGAACACGAACGCCCTGACCTTCGAGAACTGGCCTGAAATCGCGTAAACGAGATGCAGGGTGAATCTTGCGAAAGAAGCCACCGAGCCACTGATATCGGCCAGCACGATGATCTCAGGCTTGGACGGACGCGGGTTCTTGAACCGAGGATCAGCTGGCACCCCGCCGTAACTCAACGACGTGCGCATTGTCTGGCGGAAGTCGAGCGGACCCTTACGCTTATGGCGCCGCTTGCGAGCCATTCGGGCAGCCAGCTTGCGGGTCAGCGGCTGAATGGACTTGCGAATCTTGGCCATTTCTTCACGCGACGCGTGCATGAAGTCGACATCCTCGGGCAGCGGCTTCCGCAAGGTCTTCGCCATCGCATCCGCACCACGATCTGCGACCAGGTGGCGGCGGATTTCTGCCTCAATCTCCTTCTTCAGATCTTCGATGCGCGACTCGAACTCCTCTTTCTTGAGGCGCTCCTGCATGCCCGATAACTCTCCACCCTCGGCCCTGGCCTCAAGATCCGCCTCTTCCATCAGCTGCTTGAGAAGCTTGTCGAGGTCGAGGTTTCTCAGGGTGCGATAGAGGTAGTAGGTGCCGCCGACAGGCCGGCCCGGTTCCATGCCGCTGTACCGGCGCACCGCCTCGCCCGCGAGCTGTCGCATGAGCTCTGCATCGTTGTTGGCAAGCGCCCGCATGAGCATCTCGGCCAACTGGTCGGCATCCATGCCATCAAAGCCACCGCTGCCGTCGCCCTGCTGTGACTGCATCTGCTCTTCGAGCAGCTTGGCCAGCGCGTCGAGTTCTTCGTCGGTCTCCAGTTGATACTGCGGTCCGCGCACTGCGAAGTACACGTCGAACACAGTCTCAAAACTCTGCCAGTGCGACTCGCTCTTCACGAGAGTGGTGGCGAGCGCATATTTGAAAGCCTCACGGTCCTCCATCGGAATGCACTTAATGGCCTCCATGGCATCCAGGTTCTCGGTGAGCGAGACAGGGATACCCGCGGCACGGAGTTCTTGGACGAAGCCTGACATCAGGTCCAACATGAGGCGTCCTACTCGTCGATCGAGAGTTCCTTGGCGGTGCGCTCGATGTCGCTCTGATACTTCAGAAGTATGTGGAGTGTCTCCTTGGCAAGGTCCTCGCCAATTTCGTCGACACCCAGAATCACCATGGTCTTGGCCCAGTCAATCGTCTCAGAAACGGACGGTGACTTCTTCAGCTCAAGCTGACGGATCGAACGCACAATGCGGGCCACCTGATCAGCAAGATTCTCGGTGATTCCCGGCACCTTCGTGAGCACGATTTGCTTCTCGCGCTCAAGGCTCGGGTAGTCCAGATGCAGGAACAGGCAGCGACGCTTGAGTGCCTCAGAGAGCTCACGCGTGTTGTTGGACGTCAAGAAAACGAGCGGAATCTGCTTCGCCTCGATGGTGCCGAGCTCAGGAATCGAAACCTGGAAGTCACTGAGCAACTCAAGCATGAGCGCCTCGGTCTCAAGTTCAACACGGTCCACTTCGTCGATGAGCAGTACAACCGGATCGTCCGCGGTAATCGCCTCGAGCAGAGGCCGGGTCAGTAGGAACTCGTCAGAGAAAATGTCGTCATGGATAGACGTCCAGTCAGCTGCCCCATCCTGGCCTCGCTCGGCCTGGATGCGCAGTAGCTGCTTCTTGTAGTTCCACTCGTAGAGGGCCTTCGACTCATCTAGGCCCTCGTAGCACTGCAGGCGCAGCAGTCGGGCACCCAGCATCTCAGCAGCAGATTTCGCGGGCTGCGTCTTACCCGTACCAGCCGGGCCCTCAACCAGAATCGGCTTACCAAGTCGGTCAGCCAGAAACACAACCGAAGCGATGCCGTCGTCGGCGAGATACTCGACCTCTGCCAGGCCAGCGCGTACGCCAGCAACGTCTTCGAAGCGATTTTCAGACATGGAATCCTTCCGTTCAGCCCCGGGTTTGTCCGGTGCCTTGCACGAGATATTTGGTGGTGGTGAGTTGGGTAAGGCCCATAGGCCCGCGGGCGTGCAGTTTCTGGGTGGAGATACCGATCTCTGCCCCGAATCCGAACTGCTCACCATCGACGAATCGAGTAGAGGCGTTGACGAGCACAGCAGCCGCGTCAACTTCTGTCTGAAATCTATTCGCAGCGACGAGGCTATTGGTAATTATGGCCTCTGAATGTCCACTGCTGAAACGGTTCACATGCTGAATTGCGGCGTCGAGATCGTCCACCACTCTCACAGAGAGCTTGAGATCAAGGAACTCTGCTGCATAGTCCTCATCAGACGCTGGGCCCACGCGGTCTGAGATCTGGCGGGCGCGTTCATCGCCGACGAACTCAACCGAAGACAGCGCGTCGACTGCCTTGGTGAGGAACTCCGCAGCCACGTCGCTATGCACAACCAGCGACTCAGCCGCGTTACACACGCTCGGCCGCTGTGTCTTTGCGTTGTCGAGAATGTCCAGAGCCATACCGAGGTCGGCGTCGCTGTGGACATAGATGTGGCAGTTACCGTCTCCATCGATGACGTAGGGCA
>CAYUOD010000306.1:0-4021 GCA_964446225.1 uncultured Acidimicrobiales bacterium
GCGGTGGTCACATCCATGTGGCGTCTGACAGATCAGACGCCAACCCAGTCGTCCGACCGGGACGATTCTTTAGGCGCGGGAGCTGCTGGAGTAGTGGCGCGCTGCCTGCCTCTTTGTCGCGCCCTGACCAAGCTCTGAGCTGGTCTTTTCCATCGCTGACTTGAGTTCAATCTCGGTGTTCGCAACTTCTTCGAGCAGTGCGATTGCCTGCGCTCGTTGCCGTGGCGTCGGAGCGGGCAGCGTTTCGGGTCTTGGCGCCACGAAACGGTCATCAAGTTCATCCCAGCGTCCTGATTCCAGTGCACACTGAATGGACTCCAGAAGGTCCTCAAGTTCAGCGATGAGACTATCCCAGGGATCCACTAGCTCTCCGGTGCGGTGCCGATGCCGAGGACCGAAGCCATGTAGCTGCTCTGGCCCTGCAGGGTCGACAACGAGGTCTCCATCGCTGTAAACGTGCGGCGCAAGGTCGCCTCGCGTTGTTCGAGACGCCTCTCGAACTCTGCAATGCGTTCGTCGTAGGTGTCGATTTCCAGTTCCCAACGGTCCTGGGCCCGAGCGAGCAGCCCTTCGGTGCCTTCCCACAGGTCGATTGTCTCAGAGAGTTGCCCCATGAGACCTTTGGAGTAGGTCATGGCTCCGAGATTCACGCTTCCTCCGCCAGCGGTGATCTCGCCGGTAGTGAGTTGGATCGTGATGCCAAGTCCGTCGGAATCACCGGTGTTGGCCAACAGAGTCTGGCCGGTTCCGGTAGTAGCGTTGCCGTCGATGGTTCCGATGACGTCCTGGGCTGTGTTTACGCCGTC
Organism: uncultured Acidimicrobiales bacterium; assembly: GCA_964446225.1. Lineage (GTDB taxonomy): Bacteria > Actinomycetota > Acidimicrobiia > Acidimicrobiales > Poriferisodalaceae > CAYUOD01. Next base: position 807 of record CAYUOD010000306.1, read on the forward strand.
GAGTCCGAGTGCGCCGGAGTTTGTCACCGTGAAGTCACCGCTTGAGCCGTATTTCAGCTGACCGAGCTTGATCGCCCCGCCAGTCTCGGTTGCGCGCAGCGAGATGAAACCAGCGGTGTCGAGAGCAGCATTGATCTTTGTCACCGCGGCTTGAAGATTGTCCCCAGAACCAATCGTTGCGAGTACGTCGGTGCCTCCGACATTGATCGTCATCGTGAGATCAGACCCTGGTGCCACGTACAGGCTGCCAACGGTGGATGCCTGCGTGGCTGCCTGTGTCACGACGACGTCGTAGGCGCCTGGTTGCGTGCTGTTGTTGGAGTAGCTGTAACTCATGCGACTGTCGCCAGATTGACCAGATCGCGCAAAGAACCGAGCAACCGCGTCGTAGTCATCCTCAAGTGCACTGCGGAGTTTTTCGGTGTCGAGGGTGAATTCACCTTTTGAGCTGTACTCGATGCCGACTGAACTGGCGTAGGAGTAGTCTCCGACGAGCGAGTCCACGAGGCCCATGACTCCGCTGACAAGACCACTGGAGATTCCGCGCAGTGTGGAGTCGCCGGTCAGTGAGGCTGCGCGGTTGTTTTCTGCGTCGTACTGGGAGCGGTTTTTGATTGCCCCGGTCATAGCGGTGAGTTCTGTGACGAAGTTCTGAATCGACTCGATTGTTTGATCGAGGTCCTTTTCGACACCAATGGTGATGGGAGTCGCTGTCGTCGTCTTCAGCTTGATCTCAACGCCATCGATGAGGTCGGTAATCGTGTTGCTGCCCCGGGTGATGGCGAAGGCGCCGGGACCGTCGCCGATGGTGAGTTGGGCGTCTGCGCCCTGCGAAGAGATGTCCAGGGTAGTGAGACTTGACTGCGTGCCTGAGGCTGTAAAGACATTGTTTGCGCCGGTGCTGGATGCAGCAATCACCAGCTTGGATGTCGTGTCGTCGACCTTGATGACTGAGGCTGATACGCCGATCCCACTGTCGTTGATCTGAGCAGCAAGGTTGGCGACCGTAGTACCAGCCGAAGTGGCGAAGTCAGTATCAACGCCCCCGACGTTGAGGGTGAATGTGCCGGCACCGACGGTGTCCGATTCAGACGAGTAGTCAGCCTGGGTGACCATCTGATGCGATACGGCGAGCTGTGTGACGGTAAAGGATGTGTTTCCTGCAAGAGCTGATCCGGTTCCGGATGCTTCTACTGCAGTCTCATCTGTGCTGGCGACTGATACGAGGCCCTCGAACTTGTCGAGCGACTTGAGATCGTCCACGCTGGTACGCAGAGCGCTCACTCGCGTGGTCATCTCGCTCCACGCGTCGACCTTGACCTGGGCGGTGGCTTGCTTACGTTCCATGAGCCGGATCGGATTTCGATCCACGTCCATGAGTGCTTTGATCATCGCGTCGGTATCAAGACCCGATGCGATGCCTCCGAAGTTAAAGAGCGGTGCTGCCACGAGTCTCCTTTCAGTGAGTCTGCTGACCCGGGAGGGTCTCAGGCGCGAGTTCTATACGTCTCTTGTCGGCAACTCACCCACGGGAACTAACGATTTTTAGCTGAGAAGAGATAAGACTGACTGCGGGGTTGTGTTGGCCTGGGCAAGCATGGCTGTGCCCGCCTGAATCATGATCTGGTGTCTGGTGAAGTTCACCATCTCTTCGGCCATGTCCACGTCGCGCACCCGACTCTCTGATGCTGACAGGTTTTCTACCGCGACCTGCAGGTTTGCAATGGTGTGCTCAAGGCGGTTCTGGGTGGCGCCGAGGGTGGCGCGTGCTGTGGAGACATTGCTGATGGCAGTATCCATGAGCGCGAGTGCTCCGGTGGGGTTAGCACCCATGCTGATGCCTGAAAGGTCCACGCCGAAGACGTCGTTTGAGCCGAGCTCCAGGTCGTTGTTCAGGGTGAGTTGGTTATCAGGCGTTGTGCCCGATCCAACCTGAAACGTCAGCGCGTTGGTTGAGTAGTCCTGAAACACATCAACGCCGGCGAACGAGGTTCGGGAGCCAATGGAGTCCAGTTCGGCGAGGAGTTCGTCCACCTCAGACTGCTGGGGGACACCATCGGTTGTAGCGGTGTTGGCTGCGTCAACGGCGAGCGTACGAATGCGCTGCAGGATGGCTTGCACTTCGTTGAGTGCACCCTCAGCTGTTTGTACGAAGCTGATGCCGTCCTGGGCGTTCTGTACAGCCTGGTTCGAGCCACTGATCTCTGAGCGAAGACTTTCCGACTTTACGAGTCCCGCTGCATCGTCTGCTGCGCGGTTAATGCTGAAGCCAGATGACAGCTTCTCCAAAGACTTGCTCATTTGGGAGTTGGTCTTGTTGAGATTTCGGTAGGCGTTGAAGGCCGAAATGTTCTGATTGATCCGCATCTATGTATCCCTCCAGCGACTGTCAGATCGCTACCGTCCGTGAACGGAGGTGTACCAGTTGGGTACGGCAGTGCCCGTCGACCCCGCGTCGGCTCGCTTAAGTGAACGTGTTCACTCGAGCAATCCGGCCGGGTCGACGGTCACTACCATTCACTGGGAGGTGACCTAGAGGGGATCAGTTGTGAGGGACCCTCAGGATCGAACAGGTTGACTGGCTTCAGCTGACGCTGCCACCCAGGCCTCGCGTATGCCAGAAACCGTGTTCTCGACTGAGTCGAGCGGAACCGGATCCTTTGTAAGGTTGGCCTCTACGAGCTGGCTCAAACACCAGGTGTAGAGGTCATCCAGTGACCGTGCGACATTCCCGCCTCGTTCGAAATCCAGCGTTACCTGAAGTTCGGTAATGATGCGTTGCACGTGGACGAGCTCCTTGTTGGCGAGCTCGAGACGATTCGGCGCTGTTGCCTCGGGGGCGAGGTGAAGTCTTGCTGTGTGTATGCCCTGCAATGCTCTGTCGTAGAGCATGGTGACGAGCTGAGCTGGACTTGCGGTAGCTACCGAGTCGCTTCTGTAGTGCTGTTGGAGTTTCACGGAGGGGTTCCCGTTGATTCAGTGACCACGAGTGTGGCCGGCCTACGACTTGTGCCTGCAGTTTCTATCGACGAATCGAACCGAACCTGTAGGTCTCAACCTGAGGACCCTTGCAGGGTCCATGGCTGGTCGGTGACTTGCTCACCGACCAGCTTCATGGTGGTGTGCGTTATCCGAGCAGTGAGAGCACGGATTGAGGCAGCTGGTTCGCCTGGGCGAGCATCGAGGTGCCTGCCTGGGTCATGATCTGGTTTCTG